>NZ_JBIAUE010000021.1:0-127239 GCF_042892615.1 Streptomyces sp. NPDC001750
CGCTCCCGGCCCCCCGGTTGTTTAACCTCGGGTTCGGGTTATTCCCGCCCCCGCACCCCCACCCCGGGCCGCGCCCGGGGGGTTTAACCCCGGGGGGGGGGCCCGGGGGGGGGGCCCCCCGCCTCGATCTGCCTCGGCCGCGTGCTGCCTTCCGGCTGTGCGCGGCCGTTCCGGCTGCTTCCATCCGGGTGCCGGCGTGGCCGTGCCCCAGCCCGCCTGCGTGTCTGCCTGCCTTGGTGCTCGCGCGCCTGTGCGGCCGTTCCGGCTGGGGCGGCGAAATGGCTGTGCGATTCTGTGCCATTTCTTTGTTCTTCAATGCAAGAAGTTTGTTCAGATCAGAAAGATAGGGGCCGGTAACGGATCGGGATCCCGTAACCGATGCGGTAAACGCGGTGGTAGGGCCGAAAGGGCCACGGTGCCGCGGCGAGCGGGGCACCCGTAACGGACCGGGACACGGCCCGTGGATCCCCACCCACGGGCCGCACCCCGGCTTACCCCCGTCGGGTGCGGAGCCGCACCGTCGCCGACCGCCGCCGAACGAGCAAAACCCCCCACGGCCTTCACTCGCTCTTCCGGTGGCTCCGGATACGCACCCGACGCCGTACAGCTTTCCGGTGGCGACGTGCGGAGGCGAGACGTTTCACCTCTGGCCGAAACCCCGTGGTGACGTGCTGTTATGGGTCGCATACCCTTGAGTGGGGGTAATTGCACGTGCAACAGGTGGGGGCCCGGTGCTGCGTATCCACATGTCCGGAGTGGACCTGTCCAAGGTTCGGATGGCCACTCGGCCGGACGCACTGTGGGAAACCATTTTGAGTTTCCACCGGCTGCGGGACCGGCGCGGTTCGACGGTGTTCGGGGAATGGCGTAAAGAAACCCGGCCACGGTTGAACAATGAAGTACGCCTGTTGGCCGCCGTGATTCCACCGCGTGGCTATTTCCCGGACTTCCTGACACCTTCTCAGGAAAGCGGCGATCCGTACACCATCGACACCGGAATAGAGGCGTTACGCGACACCCCGCCCGGCCGGATACGCGACGAACTGGCTCTGCTGGACGCCGGACGCCGCATGCCGGGCCGGGTCCCGGACGGGCGGGTCGAGCCGCTCGGCCGACTCGCCGACGCCCTGCGCGCCTATCACCGCGCCGCGATCGAACCCTACTGGCCGCACATCCGATCCAGCGTCGAGGCCGACCGCGCCGTCCGTGGCCGCGCCCTCCTGGACGGCGGGACCGAGGAATTGCTCGCCTCCCTCCCGCCCATGATCCGCTGGCGCCCGCCCGTGCTGGAGGCCGACTATCCCTTCGACCGCGAGATCCGTCTGAACGACAGGGGACTGCTGCTCCAGCCGTCCTATTTCTGCCGGGTCACCCCGGTCGTCTACCGGGACCAGCGACTCCCGCCCGTCCTCGTCTACCCGGTCACGCACTCCCGCGCCCCGGTCTTCGCCGAACCGGGCCCCTGGCTCGGCCGGCTCCTCGGGAACACCCGCTCGACCGTGCTGCGGGCCATCGGCAACGGCTGCACGACCAGCGAACTCGCCCTCCGCGCGGGCATATCGCTTGCCTCCGCGAGCCAGCACGCCTGTGTGCTGCGCGAGGCCGGTCTGATCCACACACTGCGGCACGGCAGCTCGGTCCTGCACACGCTGACCCCGCTGGGCGGGTCGCTGCTCCGGGGCGGCGCGCCGCTCGCCATGTCCTGACCGCCGCCTCGCCCCCTCACCCGCCTGCCCAGCCGCGCCACGGCTCCGGTGGCGGCTCGCCGAGCCTTGCGGGGGGAACCGTTCATCGGGCCTCGCGACGGGGAAAGAACTTTTTTCGCGGACACCGATGAGTTCCGCGCGGGCGCACGGTCTACCTGTCGTAAAGCGTTCGAACATCAGATGGAGCGGAACGAACATGTCTCAGATGATCTTCGTGAACCTGCCGGTCAAGAACCTCGAAGCGGCCAAGACGTTCTTCGGTGAGCTCGGCTACTCCTGCAACCCGCAGTTCAGCGACGAGAACGCCGCCTGCCTCGTCATCAGCGACACCATTTTCGCCATGCTCCTTACGGAGTCCCGGTTCAAGGACTTCACCAAGAAGGAGATCGCGGACACCTCCAGGACCACCGAGGTGATCCTCGCGCTGAGCGCGGAGAGCCGTGAGAAGGTCGACGAGATGGCCGACACCGCTCTCGCCTCCGGCGGATCGCCCGCCGGCGAGACGATGGACTTCGGCCACATGTACGGACGTTCCTTCCAGGACCCGGACGGTCACATCTGGGAGGTCATCTGGATGGACCCGGCCGCCGTCGCCGAGCAGCAGGGCTGAGCCCCGGCCGCCCGCGGGGAAGCCGGGGCCCGGGACCGGAGACCGGAGACCGGGAAGTCCGCGGGGAAGCCCCCGGGCCGGGAGCCGCGGCCCGGGGCCCGGGGGCGGGGAAGCTCAGATCCTGCTCAGCTTTTCCGCGAACCGGCCCCAGCGGTTGGACGGGTGCGTGATCACGTCCTTAGTGTCGTGGCCATGCCCGACATAGCACTCACCACACTGGTCGTCCTCTGTCTCGCCGCAGCCGCTGCGGGCTGGATCGACGCGGTGGTCGGCGGCGGCGGACTGCTCCTGCTGCCCGCCCTGTTGCTGGGGCTCCCGCAGGTCCCCGCCGCGCAGGTCCTCGGCACCAACAAGGCGGTCGCGATCGTCGGTACGACGGGTGCCGCCGTGACCTACCTGCGCAAGGCGCCGGTCAGGCTCTGGACGGCCCTGCGGATCGGGCTCGCGGCCCTGGCCGGATCGATGGCCGGCGCGTTCTTCGCCGCGGGCATCAGCAGCGATGTGCTGCGCCCCGTGATCATGGTGGTGCTGCTGGCGGTCGCGGCGTTCGTGATGCTGCGGCCCTCGTTCGGAAGGGCGGCGGAGGACGACGGCGCGCGGCCGGACGTCACCCGCGCCCGTATAGTCGCCGCGATCCTGCTGGTCGGCGGTGGTATCGGCTTCTACGACGGACTGTTCGGTCCCGGCACCGGAACGTTTCTGGTGCTGGCCCTGACCGCGGTGCTCCACCTCGACCTCGTGACGGCGTCCGCCAACGCCAAGATCGTCAACGTCTGCACCAACGGCGGGGCACTGGCGATGTTCGCGTACCAGGGCAACGTCCTGTGGCAACTGGGTGCGCTGATGGCGGTGTTCAACCTGGTGGGCGGCCTCGTCGGCGCGCGGATGGCGCTCAGCAGGGGCAGCGGCTTCGTCCGCGGAGTGCTGCTGGTCGTCGTGTTCTCGCTGGTCGCGAAGCTGGCGTTCGACCAGTGGGTGGCGTGAGCGCTCGATCATGGGCGGTCGTTCCCGGGCGACCGGACGTGAACGACCGTTGGCGGGCGGCCTTTCGTGAGAGTGCTCTCAGCGCACCTCGGTGAGGTGCGCGTACGCCACCACGTTGCCCTGATAGCCGGTCTTCTTCGAGAACCCGCCGCCGCAGGTGATCAGCCGGAGCGAGGCGTAGGGCGAGTCGCCGTACACCCTTTCGTCGGGGAAGTCGTCACTGCCGTAGACCTCGATCGCGTCGAGCGAGAAGACGGCGGTGCGGCCGTCCCGGCGGACCACCTCCACCGTGCTTCCCCTCTGCAGGGCTCCCAGGTCGTAGAAGACCGAGCGGCCCTGCGCGTTGTCGACATGACCGGCGACGATCGCGCTGCCCTTGGAGCCCGGGGGAGTGCCGTCCCGGTACCAGCCCACGACGTTGCGGTCCTCGGCCGGTGGTACGTCGAGACTTCCGTCGGCGCCGAGCCCGAGCCGCATCATCGGGGCGTCGACGCGGATGCTCGGGATCCGGATGCGTACGGGGGGCGACGGCTTCAACGGTTCGGCGACGGGTGATCCGGGCAGCGGCGCCGGGGCGTCGGCGAATGCCTGCGCGGTGGTCGGCTGGGGTGGCATCAGCTGTGCGTCGGCGCCATGGCGGATCAGCCAGACACCTGCCAGCGCGGCGATGGCCAGCAGCCAGCCCTTGCCCTTCTGGGACACGGTCGTCCTCCGGGTGACGGAACGAAGACGGGTACGGGGACGGGGGAGGGGCGCCGGTACGGATACGGGTATCGGCACGGATACGGAGACCGGCGCGGATACGGACTCCGGCACGAACATGGGCTCCGGTACGGATGCGGGACCCGTACGGATCCGGGCCCGGCGCGGACACCGGTTCCGGCGTGTCCAGGGGACGGGCGCGGAAACAGGTACGGTCCCGTCCCGGTGGCGCGCGACCACCGGGACGGGAACCAGGCGGGTACGGAGACGTGAATCCGTCTCCGTCAGCCGGCTCCCTGCGTGCCGCTCGCCCGACGACGCAGGAGCCAGGCTCCGCCGGCGGCGGCTCCGGCGAGTACGCCGGCTCCCGCCGCGATCTGGGTGGTGTCGGAACGGACACTGCCGCCGACACCAGTCCTGACGCGTCCGCGCGGAGAATCGGACTCCGACGAGTCACCGCGTCCGGACCCGTTGTCGCGCCCCGAGGAGTCGTCGTGACCGGACGACGAGCCGTCGCGTCCGGACGAGTCCTCGCGGCGGGACGAGCCGCCGCCCTCGGAAGAGTCCCGGTTGCCGCCCTCGTTCGAGCCCTCGTTCTTCCTGGCGGTCCCGAGCCCGGAGACGGCGTTGCGCCCGCCGACGGAGTCGAGCAGCGAGGGGACGTTGAGGCCCCCGAAGGGGGTGTCGCGTCCGGTCCCCGTCGATCCGTCCCCGCCGCCCTGTTCCCGGGGGACGCCGCCTTCCTGGAGGACGCCGCCCTCTCGAGGCGTGCCGCCTTCCAGGAGGACACCGTGCCCTTGGGGGATCCCGCGTTCCAGGAGGACCCCGCGCTCCCGCAGGGCACCGTCGACGGGCGCCGTGGCGGCCGAGCCGGTCCGTGCCGTACCGGTGGCACCCGCGTACGCGGGCTGTGCTGTGGCGAAGAGGGCGAGCGCGGCTATGGGAATGGTGACGGTGGCGGCAGCGGTCACTGGGCGAGCAGGACGCATGGGGGTTCCTCCGGCGATGTGCGCGAGCGGCCGTCCCGCGAACGGCCGAACAGCCGGGCGGCTGAGCAGCTGTTTCGCGAGCAGCTGTGTTCCGACTCCGAGCTAACGAGTGGCACGGCTCCCATGCCTGCTGACACCAAGTCAGCTTCCACCCGAACGGCACGGCGTGGCCCTCTTGCCAAACCGCATCCGCGCAGGTCGCGAGGGTGATCGGGCAGGGTGGCGGCGGTTTCGCGGGAATCGGTGCCGAATGGGTGACGCCGCAGTCGGGAAAGTGGCGCACATCACACGCATGACCTCGTGGGTGCCGGGCACACGTCAGTCACCCCCCACGGGACGGCGCATACGACCGCCCCCCGCCCCGCCGGTCCACCGGGCTCGTCCTTCCGGGCAGGCGGGGCGGTTCCGTGTCCGCGCCGAGCCGGGAACGGGGCCGGGGCCCCGCGCCAGACCCCCGGCCCGGGACCGGGCCGGCGCAGCGGGCCGGGCCCGTACCCGTCCGGTCTCAGACGTCTCGGATCTCAGGCGCCTCGGATCTCGGACGTCTCGGAATCTCGGACGTCTCGGACGCTGTCCCAGGGCACGGCGTCGTACACCCGCCCGATCCGTTCCATCAGGTCCTCGTCCACCGTGAACTCGATGTCGTCGATGCGCCGGACCGGTGCGATGCCCTGCGAGTTGGTGAGGAACGCGGACCGGAACGCGCCCAGCCCGCCCAGCGTCACCGGACGTCGTACGGACTCCAGCCCCGCGCCGGGCAGGTCCCGTTCCAGCAGGGCCATGGTGATGCCGAGCAGGGCGGGGGCGTCGGGCCAGACGACCGAAGTCCCGTCCCAGAAGCCGATGTTGTGTATCGCCGCCTCCGTCACCGTGCCGTCCGGCGTGGTCAGCAGCGCCTCGTCGCAACCGGAGCGTGCGGCGAGCCTCGCGTAGTACATCTGGCCGAACTCGCCGGGCCGCTTGATGTGCGGCACGGTCCGGGCGTACGGAACGGACATCAGGCGGTGCGGTTCCGTCGGCTTCCGGGCCGGTCCGCGCACCGTGACCATGACGGTCGTCTCCTCGCCCTCCGTCGGCAGGAAGCCCTGCACCCGGACCGAAGCGTCCCGTACCCCGGCGCCGTCCAGCGCGTGCCGGATCAGCCCGCGGACCCGGTCCCCGTTCAGCGGGCGCTCGAACAGCTCCCGGTTGGCGGAGTCCAGCCTGGCCAGGTGCAGCGCGAGACCGCGTACCTTCCCGTCCCTCACCTGCATGGCCGTGAAGTGCCCGTAGTTCAGGAAAGCCGGAATCCGCAGATCCGCCTCGGTCGCCGGATGCCCGTCGAACTCGGCGTAGGGGAAGGGAGCGGGAGTCGTCATGCGTTCACCGTATGCCGAGGGGGGTGACGAAGAGCCGCCGGGAAGTCGCCGAATGACCACCGAAAGGTCGCCGAAAGACCGCTGAAAAGCGTCGAGAATCCGTCGAAGAAGAACCACTGTCGAGCCGCCGAGGACCGACGAGGTCGCGCGGCTTGACCTCAACCTTGGTTGATCTACGAGCCTCGTCGCATGGATCTCACCACAGCTCCCTCGCCCACGGCGTCCGCGACCACCGCCACCGAGCAGCTCAAGGCCGCAGTCCTGCTCGCAAGCAACCGGGAGGGACGGTTCGCCCCCGTCGTCGCCGACTGGTTCCTCTCACGCGCCGCCGGGCATCCGGACATCGGGACGGACCTGATCGACGTCGCGGAACTCGACCTCCCCATCGCCCTCTCGTACCGGCCCGACGCCGATGCGCAGGCCCGTCTGGCGGCCGTTTCCGCCAGGCTCGCGGCGGCCGACGCCTTCGTCGTCATCACCCCCGAGTACAACCACTCGTACCCGGCTCCGCTGAAGAACCTCATCGACTGGTACCGCGACGAGTGGCAGGCCAAGCCCGTCGGATTCGTCTCGTACGGCGGGGTGTCCGGCGGACTGCGGGCCGTCGAGCACCTGCGGCAGGTCTTCGCGGAGCTGCACGCCGTCGGCATCCGCGAGACGGTGTCGTTGGCCTACGCGGGCGCCCAGTTCGACGACGAGGGCAGGCACCGGGACCCCGCCGGCGTCGACGCCGCGGCCACGGCGCTGCTCGATCAGCTCGTCTGGTGGGGGCGCGCCCTGCGCGACGCCAGGACCGTTCGCCCGTACGGGACCTGACGTCCTACCAGTCGTCCGCCGCCAGCGCCCGCGCGACCCCGGGCTCCTGCGGGCCCAGGAAGCGCGGGTGCGGCTTGAAGGTGGCTTCCAGCGCCGCCTTCCCCGCCGCGAACACCTCTCGTGCGCCGCCGTAGTACCAGGTCGCGTCGTGCACGGCGTCGACGCCGACCCCGTACGCGTCGATGCCGGCGCTCCGGCACAGCGTGATCGCCCGGCGGATGTGGAACCCCTGGGTCACCAGCACCGCACGGTCGACCCCGAAGATCTTCTTGGCCCGTACGCACGAGTCCCAGGTGTCGAAACCGGCGAAGTCGCTCACGATCCGCCCGTCCGGCACCCCGTGCGCGCGGAGGTACGTGCGCATGGCGTCCGGCTCGTCGTACTCCTCGCGGCTGTTGTCGCCGGTCACGAGCACGACCTTCACCTTCCCGGCCCGGTACAGCTCGACGGCGGCGTCCAGCCGGTGCGCCAGGTACGGCGTCGGTCTGCCCTCCCACAGCCCGGCCCCGAAGACCACGGCGACCTGCCGCGCGGGCACGTCCGCGGTGGTCCTCACCCGGTCGTCGGCGGCGGTGTGCATCCAGGTCGCGGGGGCCAGCGCGGCCACGCACGTGAGCATCGCCGCCTGGACGAGGCGCCGCTGCCCCCGCCGGGTGCGCGGCCACGGCCGCCCGAGCCGCCCGCGCCGCCCGCGCCGCCCGAGCCGGACGGGGCGCACGCGCCCGAGCCACCGTGCCGGCCGTCCCGGTCGTCGTTCCCCCATCGGTGTCTCCTCAAGTCCGTGCCCCGTCGTTGATGTCTCGCATGATCGGACGAGAGACGAGGGGAAACGGTTCAGCGCTGCCCGGTTCAGCCGACTTCGTCACTGTTTCCGAACGTGTCGGCCCGGCCGTCTACTGTCGGACACATGGACGGCATGGACGGCATGGACCGTACGGAGAGCACGCCCGGCACGGACGGCACGGACCGTGAAGACGGCCCGGACCGCGCGGACGCCCCGGACCGTACGGACGCGGACCAGACGGACGCCTCGGACCGTGCGGACGCCTCGGACCGTGCGGACGCCGAGAACCGTGCGGAGCGCGAGGCCGGCGCGGACTGCCCCGACTGCCCGGAAAGCACGTGGGAGTCCCCGGGCACCGGCACGGGCGCACACGGCCGGAGCCCGACCCCGTACCGCGCGGCCGACGCCGAGCGCTGGGACGCCGAGTCGGACAAACGTCCCGGCCGCACCGCCTTCCAGCGCGACCGTGCTCGGGTGCTGCACTCCGCCGCACTGCGCAGGCTCGCCGGGAAGACGCAGGTCGTCACCCCCGGCACCCGCAGCCGGGCCTGGGACGCCAGCCCCCGGACCCGGCTCACGCACTCCCTGGAATGCGCCCAGGTCGGCCGCGAGCTCGGGGCAGCCCTCGGCTGCGACCCCGATCTGGTCGAGACGGCCTGTCTCGCCCATGACCTCGGCCACCCGCCGTTCGGCCACAACGGCGAGCAGGCGCTCAACGACTTCGCCTCGGACTGCGGCGGCTTCGAGGGCAACGCCCAGTCGCTGCGCCTGCTCACCAGGCTGGAACCGAAGCGGTTCGTGCCCGACACCCGGACCGGGGCGCTGGTCAGCGTCGGACTCAATCTGACCCGTGCCTCCCTGGACGCCGCCACCAAGTACCCGTGGCCGCGCGGCGGCCGGCCCGGCGACCCCGACACGCCGAAGTTCGGGGTGTACGCGGACGACCTGCCGGTCTTCGAGTGGGTGCGCCGTGACGCCCCGGCGAACCGCACCTGCTTCGAGGCCCAGGTCATGGACTGGTCCGACGACGTCGCGTACTCGGTGCACGACTTCGAGGACGGGCTGCACGCCGGGCACATCGACCCCAACTGCCTGTACGCCGAGCCCGAGCGCGACGAGATCTGGGCGGTCGCCATCGGCCGCTACGTCCCGGCGGACACCCCTCCGGACGAACTGGCCGAGGCTCTGGACCGGCTCATCGCCCAGGACTGGTGGCCGCACGGCTACGACGGGTCCGCCGTCGCCCAGGCCCGGCTGAAGGACGCGACGAGCCAGCTGATCGGCCGGTTCTGCCTGGCCGCCGAGAGCGCCACCCGGCGGGCGTACGGCACCGGCCGGCTCGGCCGGTACGCGGCCGCGCTCGTCGTCCCCCGCGAGGCGCGCAACGAGTGCGCCGTGCTCAAGGCGGTCGCGGACCGTTACGTCATGCAGCGCGCCGAGCAGGAGGCGATCCGCGCCGACCAGCGCATCGTCATCGCCGAACTGGCCGCCGCGCTCACCGCGCGCGCCCCCGAGGGGCTGGAGCCGCAGTTCCGGGCCCTGTTCGACGCCGCACCCGACGACCGGGCCCGCAAGCGGGTCCTCGTCGACCAGATCGCCGCCCTGACCGACGCCTCGGCGCGCTCCCTGCACGCGGCGCTCACCGCACCGGGCCGCTGACCGGCCCCGCCCGCGCGCCCCGTCCGTATGCGCCCTGGTCCGACAGGGGCATTACCTGATCGGGGTACACCCCCTTTCGCCATCACGCTGCGTGCGGGACGCTCGCAGTCGGGCCCCGCGCAGCGAGCATCGAGGAGGCAACAAGTGGTCGACGCACATCAGACCTTCGTCATCGTCGGCGGAGGACTGGCAGGAGCGAAGGCGGCCGAGACGCTCCGGGCGGAGGGTTTCAGCGGCCGGGTGATCCTTCTCGGCGACGAACGCGACCATCCCTACGAACGGCCTCCGCTGTCCAAGGGCTATCTGTCCGGCAAGGAGGAGCGGGACAGCGTCTTCGTCCATGAGACCGCCTGGTACGCGGGTGCCGAGATCGAACTCCACCTGGGCCAGCCCGTCACCGCCCTCGACCGGGTGGACCGCTCCGTACGGCTCGGCGACGGCACCGTCGTGCACTACGACCAGCTGCTGCTCGCCACCGGGGCCGAGCCGCGCCGCCTGCCCGTCCCGGGCACGGACCTGGCCGGCGTCCACCACCTGCGCCGCCTCGCCCACGCCGACCGGCTGCGCAAGGTGCTGACCTCCCTCGGCCGCGAGAACGGCCATCTGGTGATCGCCGGGGCCGGCTGGATCGGTCTGGAGGTCGCGGCGGCGGCACGCGGATACGGGGCCGAGGTCACCATCATCGAGCCGGAACCGACGCCGTTGCACCATGTGGTCGGCCCCGAGCTCGGGCAGATCTTCACCCAGCTGCACCAGGACCACGGGGTGCGTTTTCACTTCGGCGTCCGTCTCACCGAGATCGTCGGCCAGGACGGCGTCGTCCTCGCCGTGCGCACCGACGACGGCGAGGAGCACCCCGCCCACGACGTGCTCGCCGCGATCGGCGCCGCCCCCCGCACCGCCCTCGCCGAGACCGCCGGGCTCGCCATGGCCGCGCGCAAGGACGGCGGCGGCATCGCCGTCGACGCCTCCCTGCGCACCAGCGACCCGCACATCTTCGCGGCGGGGGACGTGGCCAACGTGGCCCATCCGCTGCTCGGCGCCCGGCTGCGCGTGGAGCACTGGGCGAACGCGCTGAACAGCGGCCCGGCCGCGGCCCGGGCCATGCTCGGCCAGGACGTGAGCTACGACCGGGTGCCGTACTTCTTCTCCGACCAGTACGACCTCGGCCTCGAATACTCGGGGTGGGCGCCCCCTGGCAGCTACGACCAGGTGGTCATCCGGGGCGACGCCGGCAAACGCGAGTTCATCTCCTTCTGGTTGAAGGACCAGCGGGTGCTGGCCGGGATGAACGTCAACGTGTGGGACGTCACCGAGAGTGTGCAGGAGCTGGTCCGGTCCGGCCGGCAGATCGACCCGGACGCACTGGCCGATCCGTCGGTGCCGCTGACCTCGCTGAGCTGAGGCGGGGACGCCCCCGAGCCGCGCGAGCGCCTTTTCGGGCCGGGACGGCCGGGGTGTCCGGCCGGGGGCACGAGCGGGGCACGGCCCGGGTACCCGGGATCACAGTGGCGGGTCGACAGGGGTGTCGTACCCCGCCCGTAGAATTCACCCGTGGCAGGCAGGATCAATGACGAGGACGTGAAGGCGGTACGGGACGCGGTCCCGATCGACGCCGTCGTTTCCGAGTATCTCCAGCTGCGCAACGCGGGCGGCGGCAACCTCAAGGGTCTCTGCCCGTTCCACGACGAGAAGTCCCCCTCCTTCCAGGTCAGCCCGAGCAAGGGCCTGTTCCACTGCTTCGGCTGCCAGGAGGGCGGCGACACGATCGCCTTCGTGATGAAGATCGACCATCTCTCGTTCTCCGAGACGGTCGAACGGCTCGCCGCCAAGGCGGGCATCACCCTGCGGTACGAGGAGGGCGGGTACAACCCCTCCCACCAGCGCGGTGAGCGCATCCGGCTGGTCGAGGCGCACAAGGTGGCCGCCGACTTCTACCGCGAGCAGTTGAACGGCCCCGAGGCCGAGATCGGCCGCAAGTTCCTCGCCGAGCGCGGCTTCGACCAGGACGCCGCCGTCCACTTCGGCATCGGTTACAGCCCGGCGGGCTGGGACCACCTCACCCGCTATCTGCGCGGCAAGGGCTTCAGCGACAGGGAGCTGATCGCCTCCGGCCTCTCCCAGGACGGCAGGCGCGGCCCCATCGACCGCTTCCGCGGCCGGCTCATGTGGCCGATCAGCGACACCTCCGGCGACGTCGTCGGCTTCGGCGCCCGCAAGCTGCGCGACGACGACAACGGACCGAAGTACCTCAACACCCCCGAGACCGCGATCTACAAGAAGTCCCAGGTGCTCTACGGCATCGACCTGGCGAAGAAGGAGATCGCGAAGAGCAGCCGCGCCGTCGTCGTCGAGGGCTACACCGACGTCATGGCCTGCCATCTCGCCGGTGTCACCACCGCCATCGCCACCTGCGGCACGGCCTTCGGCGGGGACCACATCAAGATCCTGCGCCGCCTGCTGATGGACAACGGCAGCGCCCGGGTGATCTTCACCTTCGACGGCGACGCCGCCGGGCAGAAGGCCGCGCTGCGCGCCTTCGAGGACGACCAGAAGTTCGCCGCCGAGACGTACATCGCGATCGCGCCGGACAACATGGACCCCTGCGATCTGCGCCTGGCCAAGGGCGACGAGGCCGTCCGCGACCTGGTCGACCCGCGCACCCCGCTCTTCGAGTTCGCGCTGCGCCAGATCGTGGGGCGGTACGACCTGGAGACCCCGGCGGGGCGCGGCGCCGCGCTCGACGAGGCGGCCCCCGTCGTCGCCCGGATCAAGAACAGCTCCTCGCAGCACGAGGTCGCCGTCCAGCTGGCCGGGATGCTCGGCATCCTGGACACCCAGTTCGTGGTCAAGCGGGTCGCCCAGCTCGCCCGCTGGGCCCGCGAGCGGGGTGACCGGCGCGGTCCCGCCCCGGCCTCCTCCCGCGGCGGCCCCGGTGCTCCCGGCGGCTCCCGGCACGAGCAGGTCCGGGCACCCGCCGCCCCCTCGGGCCCCGCCCTCCACCTGCGCAGCCCCGCCCACCGCACCGAACGCGAACTGCTGAAGCTCGCCCTCCAGAAGCCCGCCCTGGTCTCACCGGCCTTCGACGCCTACGGGGTCGACGAGTTCACCGCCCCGCCGTACGCCGCGGTCCGGCAGTGCGTCGCGGACGCGGGCGGTGCCGAGACGGGCCTCCCGGAGCCTCGCGACTACCTGGCCCGGGTGCTGGACGCGGCCCCCGACGACACGGTGCGCAACCTCGTGACCGAGCTGGCGGTGGAGGTCTTCCACGGCAAGACCATCGACGAGACCTATGCCGGGGTGCAGCTCGTCCAGGTCCGGCTGCGCGCCGTCGACCGCCGGATCGGCGAGGTCCAGGGCAGCCTGGCCCGCCTCGGCAGCCATGTCCCCCCGGAGCAGCTGGCGGCGGCGCAGAACGAGGTCTGGGTCCTCCAGCAGTACGCCGAGTCCCTGCGCAACCACGGCGCCGACGCGCTCTGACTCGGGCCGGCCGCTCCCGCGGCGGCGCCGGGGCGCGCGCGGTTCACGCGGGCGCGCATCCGCTCGGACTCGTCCATCCGCGTAACCGGCCGGTCACGGAACGGACTCAGAAAGTCCTCGCACGCCCCTCGTGGCAGTGATGTGTCTTCCCCCACACTGGGGGCGGTGCCTGAGTCATCGGAGCGCGGCCGGTCCACCCTGTGGTGGTTCCGTCCCCGCGGTCCGGCAGCGATCACCTGGAGGTCGCCCCCGTGCAGACCCGGACCGTGACCCAACCCGAGCCCGTCTCGGCCATTCCCGCGCAGAACCGGGCCGTGCGCCACCCCGAGGGTGCGGTGGAGCCGCAGATTCCGCCCGAGGCGCCCGGCTCGCGCGAACCCCCCGGCACGGCCGGGCCACCTGAGGGGCCCGGGGCGGCCGAGGCAGCCAGCCTGTCCGAGGGGACCGTGGAGGAGCTGTCGCGGGCGGCTCCCGAGACCCCGGAGCCGCGCGGCCGTCCGGAGGCCGGCGGACCGTCCGCCGACCTCTTCCGCCAGTACCTGCGGGAGATCGGCCGCATCCCGCTGCTCACCGCCGCCGACGAGGTGGAGCTGGCCCGCCGGATCGAGGCCGGGCTCTTCGCGGAGGAACGGCTCGCGAGCACCCCGGATCCGGACACCCGGCTGGCCGTCGACCTCGACCGGCTGGTGGTCATGGGGCGGATGGCGAAGCGCCGCCTCATCGAGGCCAACCTCCGCCTCGTCGTCTCCGTCGCCAAGCGCTACATCGGTCGCGGGCTGACCATGCTCGACCTGGTCCAGGAGGGGAACCTCGGACTGATCAGGGCGGTCGAGAAGTTCGACTACACCCGGGGCTACAAGTTCTCCACGTACGCCACCTGGTGGATCCGCCAGGCCATGTCCCGCGCCCTCGCCGACCAGGCGCGGACCATCCGGGTCCCGGTCCACGTCGTCGAACTGATCAACCGGGTCGTACGCGTCCAGCGGCGGATGCTCCAGGAGCACGGTCAGGAGCCGACGCCCGAGGAGGTCGCCGACCAGCTCGACCTCACCCCGGAACGGGTCGGCGAGATCCTGCGGCTGGCCCAGGAACCCGTCTCGCTGCACGCCCCCGTCGGCGAGGAGGAGGACCTAGCCCTCGGCGACCTGATCGAGGACGGGGACGCCGCGTCCCCCGTCGAGTCCGCCGCCTTCCTGCTGCTGCGTGAGCACCTGGAGGCGGTGCTGTCCACGCTCGGGGAGCGCGAGCGGAAAGTGGTCCAGCTGCGCTACGGGCTGGTCGACGGGCGGCCCCGCACGCTCGAGGAGATCGGCAGGATCTTCGGCGTGACGCGCGAACGCATCCGGCAGATCGAGTCCAAGACCCTCGGCAAACTGCGCGACCACACCTTCGCCGACCAGCTCCGCGGCTATCTCGACTGACCGACGGCACCGGCGAGGAACGGCGGAGCCGGTCGGTCCCCCCGCGGACCGACCGGCTCCATCACCTGCCCAGGGCGTGTTGCGAAAGTGGCGCCGTCCGCCCTAAGGGCGGAGCGCCGTGCCAGACGCCGCGGGCCGGACGGGACTTTCGCAACACGCTCTAGTCGACCTCGGCCACCGCCTGCGCGAACTGCGCCGAGTACAGCCGGGCGTACGCTCCACCGGCCGCCAACAGCTCCTCGTGCGTGCCCTGTTCGACGATCGAGCCGTTCTCCATCACCAGGATGACGTCGGCGTCCCGGATGGTGGAGAGCCGGTGCGCGATCACGAAGCTGGTGCGCCCGTGCGCCAGGCGGGCCATCGCCTTCTGGATCAGCACCTCGGTACGGGTGTCGACGGAGCTCGTCGCCTCGTCGAGCACCAGGATCACCGGGTCGGACAGGAACGCCCGCGCGATGGTGATCAGCTGCTTCTCGCCCGCGCTGACGCCGGAGCCCTCGTCGTCGATCACCGTGTCGTAACCATCCGGCAGGGTACGGATGAAGCGGTCGGCGTGGGCCGCCCGGGCCGCCTCCTCGATCTCCTCCCGGGTGACCTCGCGCGAAGCGCCGTACGCGATGTTGTCCGCGATCGTGCCGCCGAACAGCCAGGTGTCCTGGAGAACCATGCCGATGCCCGCGCGCAGCTGGTCGCGCGACATCTTCGCCACGTCGACGCCGTCGAGAGTGATCCGTCCGCCGGTCACCTCGTAGAACCGCATCAGCAGATTGACGAGGGTGGTCTTGCCGGCGCCGGTGGGGCCGACGATGGCGACCGTGTGCCCCGGCTCGACGTTCAGCGACAGTTCCTCGATGAGCGGCTTGTCCGGGTCGTAGCGGAACGACACCTTCTCCAGCGCGACGCTGCCCCGCAGCTCCTCGGGCCGCTCGGCCTCGCCGGGCGCCGGATCGGCGCTCTGTTCCTCGGCGTCCAGCAGCTCGAAGATCCGCTCGGCCGACGCGACGCCCGACTGCACCAGGTTCGCCATCGAGGCGACCTGGGTCAGCGGCATCGAGAACTGCCGCGAGTACTGGATGAACGCCTGCACGTCACCGATCGACAGCGAACCCGAGGCGACCCGCAGACCGCCGACGACGGCGATCAGCACGTAGTTCAGGTTCGACACGAACATCATCAGCGGCTGCATGATCCCGCTGTTGAACTGCGCCTTGAACCCCGCCTCGTACAGGGCCTCGTTCTGCTCGGCGAAGTCCTTCGCGGACTCCTCCTGCCGCCCGAAGACCTTCACCAGGGTGTGCCCGGTGTACATCTCCTCGATGTGCGCGTTGAGCTTGCCGGTCACCTTCCACTGCTGGACGAACTGCGGTTGCGAGCGCTTGCCGACCTTCGTCGCCACGACCACCGAGAGCGGCACCGTCACCAGCGCGACCAGTGCCAGCAGCGGCGAGATCCAGAACATCATGATCAGTACGCCGACGATGGTGAGCAGGGAGTTGACGAGCTGGCCCATCGTCTGCTGCATCGTCTGCGAGATGTTGTCGATGTCGTTCGTCGCCCGGCTGAGCACTTCGCCACGCTTGGCCTGGTCGAAGTACGACAACGGCAGCCGGGACAGCTTCGCCTGGATGTCCTCGCGCAGCCGGAACACGACTCGGTTGATGATCCGGATCGACAGCCGGGACGACACGAGCATCAGCAGTCCGGCCGCGACATAGACCGCCAGCGCGAGCAGCAGTACGTCGCCGACGGCGCCGAAGTCGATGCCGCGACCGGGGACGAAGTCCACCCCGGACAGCATGTCGGCCAGCCCGCTGTCGGACTTGTGCAGGTTCTCGACGACCTGCTCCTTCGTGGCGCCCTCGGGCATCCGCCGGCCGACGACCCCGGCGAACACCAGGTCCGTCGCGCGGCCGAGGATCTTCGGTCCGACCACCGACAGGCCGACGCTCAGCGCCCCGGCCGCCAGCATCGCGTACAGCGAGGACTTCTCCGTCCCGAAGCGCTTCAGCAGTCGCTTCGACGACCCCTTGAAGTCCATGGACCGGTCGGTCGGCGCGCCGCCCGCCATCATCCGTCCGCCAGGCCCGGCCATTACGCGGCCTCCGCTTCCGTCAGCTGGGAGAGCACGATCTCCCGGTACGTCTCATTGCCGTCCATCAGTTCGTGGTGGGTGCCGCGGCCCACGACCCGGCCCTCGTCGAGCACCAGGATCCGGTCCGCGTCGCGGATGGTGGACACCCGCTGCGCCACGATCACCACGGTCGCCCCGGCCGTCTCCCGCGTCAGCGCCGCGCGCAGGGCGGCGTCGGTGGCGTAGTCGAGAGCCGAGAACGAGTCGTCGAACAGGTAGATCTCCGGCTGTCGCACCAGCGTCCTGGCGATCGCCAGCCGCTGCCGCTGCCCGCCCGAGACATTGGTGCCGCCCTGCGCGATCGGGGCCTCCAGGCCGTGCTCCAGCGCCTCGACGAACTCCTTGGCCTGCGCGACCTCCAGCGCGTGCCAGAGCTCCTCGTCCGTCGCGTCCGGGTTCCCGTACCTCAGGTTGCTCGCGACCGTCCCGGAGAACAGGTACGGCTTCTGCGGGACCAGACTCACGGTCCTCGCCAGCAGCTCGGGGTCCAGTGTCCGCACGTCCGTGCCGTCGACCAGCACCTGGCCGTCCGTCACGTCGAACAGGCGCGGTACGAGTCCGAGCAGCGTCGACTTCCCGCTGCCCGTCGACCCGATGATCGCGGTGGTTTCGCCGGGGCGGGCCACCAGGTCCACCGACCGCAGCACCGGTTCCTCGGCGCCCGGGTAGCGGAAGTCCGCGCCCCGGATCTCCAGATGGCCTTGGGTGCGCAGCTCCCGGACCGGGGCTACGGGCGGGACCACGCTGGACTCGGTCTCCAGGACCTCCTGGATGCGCTCGGCGCACACCTCGGCGCGCGGCACCATCATGAACATGAAGGTGGCCATCATCACCGACATGACGATCTGCATGAGGTAGGCGAGGAACGCGGTCAGCGCACCGATCTCCATGCCGCCGCTGTCGATGCGGTGGGCACCGAACCAGACCACGGCGATCGACGACACGTTCACCACCGTCATCACGGTCGGGAACATCAGCGCCATCAGTCGCCCGGTGGACAGCGAGACGTCGGTCAGCTCGTCGTTGGCGACGCCGAAGCGTTTCGTCTCGTAGCCGTCGCGGACGAACGCGCGGATGACCCGGTTGCCGGTGATCTGCTCCCGCAGCACCCGGTTCACGGTGTCGACCCGCTCCTGCATGGTGCGGAACAGCGGGCGCATCCGCTTCACGATCAGGCCCACCGCGATGCCGAGGACCGGCACCACCGCGAGCAGCACCGACGACAGCGGGACGTCCTGGCCGAGCGCCAGGACGATGCCGCCGACGCACATGATCGGCGCCGACACCATCAGCGTGAACGTCATCAGCACCAGCATCTGGATCTGCTGGACGTCATTGGTCGTGCGCGTGATCAGCGAGGGCGCGCCGAACCGCCCGACCTCCCGCGCGGAGAACGACTGGACCCGGTCGAAGACCGCCGCCCGGACGTCGCGGCCGAGCGCGGACGCGGTGCGTGAACCGTGATGGACGGCACCGATGTTGCAGGCGACCTGGGCGATGCTGACGGCGATCATGATGCCGCCGAACTCCAGGATGTAGCCCGTGTCCCCCTTCACCACACCTTTGTCGATGATGTCGGCGTTCAGGGTCGGCAGATAGAGGGTGGCGCAGGTCTGCAGGAACTGGAGCAGGACCAGCAGCAGGATGGGTTTCTTGTACGGACCGAGATGGGCCCGCAGGAGTTTTATGAGCACGCGTGTCTCTCGGAGTCGGCGGAGGTCGGGAGGCGACCCATTTTCCGGTACCCCGTGCGAGGGCCGCGAACGTTTTTATTCAAGACCGGGTAAAAAAACAGACCGAGTACATGTGGCGGAGGGTTGTCCTCCGTCGCATGTACTCGGCCGCGCCGTTCCGTCCCCGACCGCGCGCCGTAGTGCGCCGCGTGGACCGGCAGAGCGCCGTATGCCGCACGGACCGGGTCGGAGGGCGGCGTGCTGTTGTGCGCGGCGCGGACCGGATCAGGGCGCCGGGGTGAACGCCCCCGGGTGGATCTGGTCCCGCGTCGCCACGTACTGCTGGCGGATCGCCTGACCCACCGCCAGCTCCTCGCCGGGCTCCAGCACCTGCGCCGCCGCGCCCTGCCAGGCCGGAGGAGTGTGCGGATCGGCCGTCCCCTGCGAGACGCCGAGCGCCCAGGCCGCCTGCCGGGCCGCGCCCAGGGCCGCGTACTCGGCCGGCTGCGGGACGACCACCTGCGTGCCGAACAGCGCGGGCGCGATCGCCTGCACGGCCGGCAGCTCGGCCGCCGCACCCAGCAGGAACACCCGGCGCACCTCGACGCCCCGGCCGCGCAGCACGTCGAGCGCGTCGGCCAGCGAGCACAGCATCCCCTCGAACGCGGCCCGTGCCAGGTGCTCCGGCTTCATCGACTCGCGCCGCAGCCCGCACAGCGTCCCCGCCGTGTGCGGCAGGTGCGGGGTGCGCTCGCCCTCCAGGTACGGCAGGAGCACCAGCCCGGAGGCGCCCGGCGTCGACTTCAGCGCCAGTGCGGACAGCTCCTCCAGGTTCTCCGCGGCCAGCATCTCGGCGGTCCCGCGCAAGGCCCGCACCGCGTTCGACGTGTACACCACCGGCAGATGCATGCCGGTCGCGTCCGCGAGCGACGTGATCGTCCCGCTCGGGTCGGACAGCGCCTCGTGGTGCACCGCCATCACCGAACCCGAGGCGCCCAGCGACACCACCGCGTCACCGGCGCCGAGCCCGAGCCCGAACGCCGCAGCCATCGTCTCGCCCGTCCCCGCGGAGATCAGCAGCCCCTCGGGCGTCGCCCCGGCAGTGTCGCAGGGGCCGAGCACCTCGGGCAGCGCCACCGGATGCCCCAGCGCGAGCTCCACCAGATCGGGCCGGTACGCACCGGTGCCCGCCGACCAGTAGCCGGTGCCGGACGCGGCGCCCCGGTCGGTGGTCCGTCGGGCCGGCCGGCCCAGCAGCTGCCACACCAGCCAGTCGTGCGGCTGGAGCACCTCGGCCACCCGCTGGGCCGCCTCCGGCTCGTTGCGGGCCAGCCAGCGCAGCTTCGCCACCGGCTGCGCGGCCTGCGGGACCGCCCCGACCGCCTCGGCCCATGCCTGGCGCCCGCCCAGCCCGTCGATCAGGTCGGCCGCGGCGGCCTGCGCCCGCTTGTCGTTGCCGAGCAGCGCCGGGCGTACGACGCCGCCCTGGTGGTCCAGCGGTACCAGCCCGTGCTGCTGCGCGGAGACGCCGATGGCCTGTACGCCTTCGAGCAGGCCCCCGCCGGCCGCCTCGCCCAGCGAGAGCAGCCATGCCTGCGGGTCGACCTCGGTGGCCTTCGGTTCGACGGGGTGAGCGGCGTAACCCCGGCGCAGCACGGCGCCCGTGTCCGTGTCGCAGACGACGATGTGAGTGAAGGCGGAAGAGCTGTCCAAGCCGGCGACTATCCCCATGCCCAAGATTCTGCCGCACCGCCGGAGCGTTTCCGTACCGTACGGCGCGGCGGCACACGGGCGGCCCGGCCGCGCGGAGCGGGCCGGGTTACGGGGTGCCGGGCAGGCGCGCGAGGGGCGCCGGGCGGGCCCGGCCGCGCGCCGCCGACGGCGGTCACGTGTCGACGGGCCCGATCACGTGTCGACGGGCCCGATCACGTGTCGACGGGCCCGATCACGTGTTGGAGGTGCCCCAGTCGTCCTCGCCGTTCCGTTCCCCGTTCCGGCCCCGCAGCGAGCGGACCCGGGCGGTCACCGAGGCGGGTACCTTCTCGCCGACCTTGTCGCTCACCGAGTGGTAGGCCCGGCCCGCCAGATCGCGGCCGGTCTGGGCCGCGGACTCGGCGGTATTGCGTACGGCGGGGTTCTGGGCGAACTGGCGTGCGGACTTCTTCATCTGCTCGTAACGCTCGCGCCCGGCCCGTGTCCCGATCACGTATCCGATGGCGAGTCCGGCGATGAACGTGAGCCGGTACCGCATGGCTGCCACCCTTCCTGGCTCAGTGCGCCGCTCGGCGCGACGTGTGCTGCCCGCCTACCCGTAGGCACCCGAGATCACCCCGGGCGATACCGATTGGCAAAGCACCCCCCTGCTTGCGCTAATGTATGTGTCGCAGCGAGCACGCGCCGCCCGGCAGCAGCCAGGCGGGCAGGGCTCGGTGCAGACGCAGCAATCCCCTGTAGCTCAATTGGCAGAGCAGCCGGCTGTTAACCGGCAGGTTACTGGTTCGAGTCCAGTCGGGGGAGCGCGATCCCCTGTAGCTCAATTGGCAGAGCATTCGGCTGTTAACCGGAGGGTTACTGGTTCGAGTCCAGTCGGGGGAGCAGATCGGAGGAGGACCCTGCGGGGTCCTTTTTCGTGTTTCCGTGGTCGCGTCACGCGACCGCACGTCCCGGGCCGCGCGCCCGTCCGCGTCGGCGGCTGCTCGTGCGCGTCGGCGACCCGTTCGTGCCGGCGGCCGTTCGTGTCGGTGGCCGCCCGGGTCCGGGCGTGTCGCTGGTTCCGGTGATGCGGCTGGGACGCGCGTGACTCTTTCGCCTGTACTTCGTGCCATCCGGAACCGGGCGGGGAGGTGGAGGAGTCTTCCTGGTCACGCGAAGCCGACCATCCGGAGCGAGAGATCGTATGACCGGCTATGCTGCGGCAGACGGCGCGCACACTTGTACGCGCCACGCCGAGGAGGGGCGGTAGCTCAGCCGGTTAGAGCAGCGGACTCATAATCCGTCGGCCGTGGGTTCGAGTCCCACCCGCCCCACCGCGACACGCCGCAGGTTCACTCAGTTGACCTGCACATATGGCAAGGCCCCCGCCTCGGCGGGGGCCTTTTTTCGCCTCTCAAGATCGTTTGCTCGCCCGCTGCTCGCCCGAAGTGTTGACGGACCGGACGTCAGTCGCCGAGCCCCCGAGCCCAGAAGTCGGTGGCACCCTGGATGATCTGATCGCTGATGCGTTCGATCTCGGCCTCGTCGCCGAGGCCGACCGCGTCCCACAGAGGCCCGAAGCCTCTACCACCGCGACGGTAGACGACGACCGGCGCGGCGTTGTCGACGGTCAGCGGCCAGGCCGGGAGCGTGGCGAGGCAGAGGCTACGAAGGTAGTCATGAGGATCCATTGAGGGGCGCTCGGCGAGCGCGGCCCGGACCTCTCCGGCGGTACGTGCGACGGCCAAGTTGCCAACGGCGCGCATCAGGTCGATGGCGAGGACGCCACTGTTGGGCCGGCGGTCCTGGAGGGTACGCCAAGTGGTGCTGCTGTGGCGGGCGAGCACTCGCCCGAGGTCGATGAGTCTCTGGGGGTCGGAGGGCTCGCCACCGACGATCGCGCGGATGAGGAGCACGCTCTCGTCGATGTAGTCAGCGATGGTCGGGGTGGGCTTCGAGGTCATTCAGATCCTCCGATGACGTGGCGGGGGATGGGCCTCGCACCAGTGCTGCCGTGCGAGGTGCATCTCTCGACGTACATCCAATTCGTCAAGGGGGGAAGCGGTGCATTTCGGGTGCCATGCACGGTAGTTGGCGCAATACTGCCCAGCATTGTCTGGAAAGGGCAGCGGCCCAGCCGTTCGGCCTTGGCGCGGCGGGCGCGCTCGGCGGGGAGCCGCCCGGCGGGGTGGTTACTGGTGGAACGCAAAGACCCCCGCGGCGGACGGGGGTCTTTTCTGCGTTTCAAGATCACCGGCTCGGCCGAAGTGTCGGCGCAACCTTCGGCACGAGGGGGTTTCGAGGACTAGCTCTGTGTGATCTTGACGTCAAGGGTGTCGATGTACCACCCCTTCGGCACGCGCCAGGAGTTCACGCAGAGGGTCCAGCGGCCCTCTACGTGGCCACCGGCCGGGACGGGTGCAGGCAGCTCGCGCGTCTGCGTGATCGTGACCCAGTCGCCGCCGAAGGGGTCGAAGATGTGCGTGCCGAAGCGCAGCGTTCCCGACGTCGCCGTGGTGCCGCCGGTGTTGTGGATGTCCACGGTCACGTTCTCGCACCAGCGCTTGTCCGCGTCTGCGAGCTGCGGCGTCCCGACCGTGAGGACGGCGGGCCGGACCGGCTTGATGGGCTCAGGGGTGATGGTGGGCTCCGGGCTGCCCGGCGCCTCCGGTGTCCCCGTGGAAGGCTCTCCCGGGCCTGGACTGCTCGGCTGCTCGGTGGCTGGCGTTGAAGGCCGGCCGGTTCCCGCCTCGGTGCTGTTCCCCCCGCTGCTGCTTCGCTCGCTCGGAGGAGGGTGGCCGCTGGCGCTCGGCACCGGCGTGTCCTCGGAGCTGAGGGGCCTTTGTTGACCGTCGGTCATGAGATTGATGCTGTCTGCGGACGAAGCGTTGCCGGTTCCCGTGTCGCGACTGGAGTGTCTCCGGGAGCCGCGGGTGCTTCGATCTGGGGCGCTGGAAGCGCTGGCCTCGGCGCGGTCCGGGGCGGAGGCGGCCGGGTGGTGGCCGCGGTCCTCAGTGGTGCCGTCGCCGTAGGCGGTCATGGCGAGGGCGGCGGTGCTCACGGTGGCGACGGTGGCCGCAGCGGTGATGGTGAGCGCGCGGTGGCCCTGCCAGAGGGAGCGGAGGCGGTCTCGGACGATGGTGCAGGCGGCGAGTGCTCCGCTGCCGATGTAGAGCGCCAAGTGCCGTTTGCGGCGCGCCGGTTCCGATGGTTCCTCTGCCATCGGCGGGGTCACGGTGGCTGGTTGTGTGAGACGTGCGATCTTCTCGGCAACGAACTCGGACTCTAATTGCGCCAGACGAGCCGCTTGTCTCGTCTGGCTCTTGTAGAGCAGGACGATCGCCAGGACCGCCGCGCCGAGCGCGAAGGCCAGGAGAACATCGGCCACATATGCCCCCTCGGTAACTGATCTTGTTATTCGGGGGTCATGATCGTTCTGTCTTGAAACGGTCGCTACAAGCAATCAAAAGTCGTGACCATTACGTTACGTAGCGTAATTTCCGTGGTTAACCGGCCCTTCGATGCCGAATGTCCGAGGTGTCCGCCGGGCTGGCAGCGCCCGGCATTCCGTCCTGGAAGCGCCTCAAGACGTGCTCCCGACCCTCCGGCGACAGGCTGGCGAGCAGCGACGCGATCGCCTCGACCTGCACACCCTCGGCGCCTCCCAGGCTTGACGGGTTCGGCGTCCCGGCGAGTTCGGCGAGTTCGACAAGGGCGTCGGCGGCGTCCGGGCGGCCCGCACTCCGAAGCTGGTCGGCGGTGACCCCGGTCGCCTGCGCCATGCGGGCCACGGTCTCAGCCGGCGCGCGTACAGGTACATGGCTGCCGCTCACGGTCTGGTAGCCGCTGATGATCTGCCGCCAGCGCGTATTGCTGACGTCGGATCGCCTGGCTGCTTCACGTCCTGAGATTCGCGCCTTCTTCAGGGCTTCTTTGATGAGCACCGCCTCAGGTGGCGGTGTCGGCTTCTGCTGCGCATCCATAGGTAGCAGGTTCGCACAACTACGCACGACTGCGCTATATGACCGCGCAATACACCCCTTAAGTGTCTGTACTGCGCATAACTACCCGCTAGGCGCACTACTGCGCACACAAACTGGACAGTACGCCGTACTACGCATAGCTTGTGTGCATGAACACCGGCTCCATGCGGCGTCTCAAAGGCGCCCCTTTCCATCACCTGCCCCAGGCGGTGACGCGTGCTCGGGAGAACGCCGGGCTGACGCAGAAAGCCCTGGCTGAGAAGGCCGGATTCAGCATCCAGCTGATGTGCGACATCGAAGCGGGCCGCCGTAATGCGACTCCCGAAAAGCTCCGCGCGATGGCTGCGGTCCTGAAGTGCGCAGTAGCGGATCTGCAACCGGAAAGCGGCGTGACGCTGCTCGACAACAAGCCGCCCACGGCCCGGAAGCGGCGGGCGCGCTGAACCCCGCCCGTCGCGCCCCCTGACGCAACGAAGCCGCCGAGCTCTGCACAGCTCGACGGCCCTCGAACGAACGATCCAAGACGGAGAGGAACGAACGTTGCCTGAACAGGCTACCCACCCCTCGACCCCCACCACCCCGGCAGACCTCGCCTACGGCGCACCGGCCGCGCGCCTGCTGCTGCCCGCCGGCGACCTCAACGACCCCGAGTACTACCAGCTGTGGACCGAGACCCGGCGCGGCGGCATCGGCGGATCCGATGTCGCCGCCATCCTCGGCCTCGACAAGTACCGCGGCCCTCGGCACGTCTTCGAGGTCAAACACGGCCAGCATGTGCCGACCAGCGCCGCGCTCAGCGAGTACGCCGAAGTCGGGCAGGAGATCGAAGACTTCATTGCGCACATGTTCACGAAGCGCAGCGGCATTCCAGCCGTGCCGACCCCGGGCACGCTCGCGAACGTCGATCGTCCGTGGATGCGGTGCAACGTCGACCGGTACGCCCTTGACCCGGTGACCGGCGCCGTCGTCGCCCCGGTCGAGCTGAAGAACCGGTCCGAGTACCAGCTGGACGACTGGACCGACGGTGTTCCCGACGGGCCCGCGCTCCAGGTGCACTGGAACATGGCCGTCGGCGGCTGGCCGTACGGCTGGGCCGTTGCGCTCGTCGGCGGGAACAAGCTCCGCTTCCACCGCATCGAGCGGGACGAGGAGCTGATCAAGACGCTGATCGACGTGTGCGGGCGCTGGTACCAGCGGCACGTGGCCGAGGGCTTCCCGCCGCCCGCCGACGGGCTGGAGGCGACGAAGGACCTCCTCGGCCTCCTCTGGGAGGCGAAGCCGGACGAGATCGTCGAGGTGCCCCTCACCAAGGCGCAGAAGCTGCGCGAGCGGCGCGCGTCGCTGATCGAGCAGATCGAGGAGCTGGAGCACCAGCGGACCTTGGTCGAGAACGAGATGCGGCTGATCTCGGGGGAGTCCTCGGTCGCGAAGTGCGGCAAGAGCACCGCCTGGTCGTGGAAGGCGAACGGCAACTTCGCGGGGAAGCGGTTCAAGGACGAGAACCCGGACCTCGCCGCCGAGTACACGACGACTGTCCCGGCCCTCGACGTCGAGCGGCTGAAGGCCGACCACCCCAAGACCTACGAGAAGTACCGGGCCCGTGTCCTGCGTGTGCCCAAGAAGGAGCTGTGACCCATGGCCCTGACCTCTCTCAAGGAACGCGTCCAGGCCAAGGCCCAGCTGTCGGTGCCGCACGACGGCATCGAGCACTCCCGCGGTGAGGACGTCGAGGAGACGCCCGCCGGGCACGACGCCCAGTCGACGGTGGTCGCCCAGTGGCTTGACCGGTACCGGGCCGATGTCGCTGCCGCGCTGCCGCGGCACATCAGCGTCGACCTGTTCTTCGCCGCGCTCCGGCCCGTTCTGCCGAAGCTGCGCCGGTGCACCCCGGCCAGCGTCCTCCAGAGCGTCATCACGTGCGCGCGGTTCGGGCTGATCCCGGACGGCCAGCAGGCGGTCATCGCCGCCGATGACCGGATCGCGACGTTCGTCGCGACGTACCACGGCTACGTGGAGCTGATGTACCGGTCGGGCCTGGTCCGGAGCGTGGTGACCGGCCTGGTCTACGAGGGTGACGAATGGAGTTGGGAGCCGACCGCCCCCGCCCCGTTGGACTTCACGCACCGGCCGGACGTCCTCGCGCCGAAGAAGGACCGCGGCGAGCCGCTGTTCGCCTACGCGTTTGCGTGGCTCGACGGCGGTGCCCGCTCCGCGGTCGCGGTCGTCACCCGGGAGGACGCCGAGGAGATCCGCGACGAGTTCAGCAGCGCCTACCGGCGGGCCGAGGAGAACGGGCAGAAGAACTCGTTCTGGCACACGCGGTTCGCCGACATGCATCTCAAGACGGCGGTACGCCGCATGGCGAAGCTCGTGCCGAAGTCGGCCGAGCTGCGGGCCCTGGTCGAGGTCGAGCAGGCCGCCGAGGACGGCAAGCCGCAGATCCTCGCCGCGATCGACCCGGAGACGGCCGCGCTGGAAGTGGAGGCACGGCAGGCCGCGAAGGCGGCTGAGGCGTCGCAGGACCGGCCGGTGCCCTGCCTCGCGGTGAAGAAGGGGCGGGGCCGGGCGAAGCCGAGGCGCCGCAACCGCGACAGGAAGCGGCGGTAGAGCTCCGTGCTCGCCGCCCTGTACGGCCGGGTCCGCGAACTGTTCGCGGGCCCGGCCCCGGCCCCCGTCCCGAACGAAGCGGCACTGACCGCTCTGTGGCTGGACGGCCGCGCCGACCTTGCTGACTTCGACGACTGCCCGCGCGAGCACCGCCGGACGCCGCACTGCGGACGGCTCCCGTCGCTGCTTCTGCTGCGGGCACGAGACACCAGGACAGGACTCATGATCGAGACACACGAACCGTTCGGCGCTGAGTACGTGCGCCCGACCCAGGCTCCTTGCCCCACCTGCCCTTGCTGCTCAGCCCGGTTGTGCGAGACGGGCCGCACCAGCGTGATGCAGTGCCTCGGGCACGTTGCCGTCTCCGTGTACGCCGACGTGGCCGGGTGCCCCTGCTCGGCGGAGACGACCCGCGGGACGCACGCGTGGCGGGCCGCGCAGATCCAGGCGGTGAAGCACGCCACGGAGAGCCCGATGCCGATAGGCGCGGAGACGATTCTCCGCGTCCTCGCTGGCGGCCATGCGTTTGAGGACCCGGCCGGTCACCTGACGTGGCTGCACGCCCGCCGGTACGCCACCACGGACCGCGAGTCGTGGCGGATCACCATGCTCGGCCGCCGGTACCTGTCCGCACTGGACGAGCCCCGCTACACCAGCGCGGTCTACGTGAAGTCCGTCGACCTGGAGACGCGGACCGCGACGGTCGTCGTCATCGGCTGGCACATGGACATCGACGTGACCACGCTCGCCGACCCCATCAGCAACTCGGTGGGGCTGCCGCTCGATTCGCTGCCCGGCCGGTACCTGGACGCGAGGGTCAACCTCGGCGCGGCCGACCCCGACGACCTGGTCCTCACCCGCATCCAGCTCCCGGCCCAGATCACCGCGGACTACGTGTCCGTGCGCCCGATCGGGGTCGCCCGATGACCGACGAGCAGCGGAAGTTCACCGTGGTCGGCCTCGATCTGTCCCTGACGGGGTCGGGTATCGCCTACCGCGACGGGTCCACGGCCACGGTGAAGACCAAGCAGAAGGACGGCGACGGGCGCCTGGCCCAGATCGAACAGGCCGTGCAGATCGCCGTCGGCGGCAGCGAGGGGCTCGGCCCGGCCGTCGACCTGGTGGTGATGGAGGACATCCCGCAGAACAGCCACGCGGCGAAGCCCATCGCCATGGTGCACGGCGTCGTCCGAAACCTGCTGGTGAAGACGGGCATCCCGTACGCGCTCGTCACCCCGGCCACGCTCAAGTCCTACGCAACCGGCAAAGGCTCCGGGGACAAGGTGCCGATGGCCCTGGCCGCGTACAAGCGGGCGGGCCTGGAGTTCGAGGACGACAACCAGTGCGACGCCGCGTGGCTGCGCTGGGCCGGGCTCGAATGGCTCGGCAACCCCGAGTTCTCCATGCCCGCCGCTCAGCGGGATGCCTTGAAGAAGGCAGTGTGGCCGGGGGTGGCGCGATGACCAGCACCAGTGTCAGCGACGAGGAGATACTGAGCGCGCTCCTCGCCGAGGACGACGTCTCGGACCTGGCGGTCGCAAGGCAGTTGGGCTGCGGGTACCAGCGCGTCGCTGGGATCCGTAAGCGGGTCGGGCTGCCCGCGTACATCCGTGGCCGACGCCCTGCCTACGGATCGCTGGAGGAGGCATTCGGCGCGCAGACCGAACCTGTTGAGGGCGGTCACGTGCGGTGGACGGGTCCGAGGGAGAAGTGCGGCACGCCCGTTCTGCGGTGGCGGACCCTGCTGCAGACCGCGTACCGCGTCGCGTTCCGTCTCCAGTACGGGCGTGAGCCGGTCGGCAAGGTGTTCCGATCATGCGGGATTCCCGGCTGCGTCGCGGGCCTGCACCAGGAGGACCGGCTGATGCGTGAAGCGCGGAAGGCCGGTAAGCCACCGTGCTGAGCGAATTCGCCACGTGGCAGAGCGGCGTCGACATGGTCGCCGTCCAGCGAGTCCTGGACGGGTCGCTACCGCACTCGGACCTGCGGCCGGAAGAGCTGCGGTTCGCTGCGAGGCACGCGAAGGGGTCGGCGCGCAGTGTCGCGAGGATCCTCGGCGTCACGGAGAAGACCGTCGCGAACTGGCGGGAGGCCGAGACGTGATCACGTTCCTCTCCGTCCTGGTGTGGGTCGCCGAGGCCGTCGGGTGGGTGTTGTCGCTCGGCTGGTGGTTCGTGTCGGCTGCCGCGCTCGGCGTTGTCGTGGGGGCGTGGCTGTGGCTGCGGCCGACGGGGAAGCGGCGCCGTCCGTTTCCCCGCCGGGCCGCCTCGCCCGTAGCGGACATCGGCCAGGACGCGATCGTGTTCCAGGACGTCATCCACGCCGGCGTACCCATCCCGTCCAACGGCGGAGAGGCCGACCGCTGATGCCTCGTCCAAGCCGCTACGCACCCGACACCCGCCCGCGCCGTGACTACTGGGCCGACGAGGCCGCGTGCCGCGACGCGGAAGACGTCTCGGTCTTCTTCCCCGAGGACTACCCCGCGGACGAAGTGCAGTTCGTCACCAGGGAAGCCAAGGCGTTCTGCTGGAGGTGCCCGGTGATCGGCCCGTGCCTTGAATCGGCGCTGGCCCTGCCGGAGCGCCACGGGGTGTTCGGCGGCCTGGACAAGGACGAGCGGCAGGCCCTCAGACGGCGGGAGCAACGGTACGCACGGAAGCGCGCTGGCCGCCTTCGGAAGGAGATCGCGGATGCTCCCGCGGCAGCCGAAGCGGGCGGCCGGTGAGGCGGCGGTCGAGGCGCTGGGCGCTGCCTGACCTGCCGCCGAGCGGAGTCCTCGACTGGTCTGACGCGAAACGGCATTGGGGGCCCAGACGGCGGCCGTGCCGGTACTGCAAAGGGCCGACGAACCTCCGCGATGAGGAAGGCCGCCCGTCCCACAAGGTCTGCGCGGAGACGCGCCGGGCCCAACGGCAGGCGCACGCCGTGCAGGTGTACGCCGATCGGGCCCAGCTCCCCGTACACCGCGCGGACGACTGACCAGCCCCCTGAGAAACCTCCGGGCCGCGCACGGCCTCCCCGCCCCGCGGCCCCTCCACGCATTTGAAGGCGGTCCCGTGAAGTTCCGCAAGTTCATGGTCGGCCTGTCCAGCGGCGTCGTCGTCTGGGCCGGTATCGCGTTCATCCCGGTCATCGGCCCCTGGGCGCCCGTTCTTGGCCTGTCCGTCGCTCTCGTCCTGTGGATCTGAAAGCCCCCGAACCCCCCTGTAGAAAGGTTCTCGCTCGTGTCCGTGTTCGTGGACATCGCCGCTCTCTATGAGGAGCGTCAGAGCATCCGTGCTGTGGCCGAGCACATTGGCCAGCCGTACTCGCGCGTACGCCGCCAGCTTCCCCAGGCCGGGGTGAAGCTCCGCCCCAGCGGAGGTCGCCCGTTGGACCTGGAAGGCGATCCGGTCGCCGACTACCTGGCCGGCCTGTACCGGCGCGGCCTGAGCCTGCGGGCCATCACGGCGCGGACGGGCTACACGTACGGATTCATACGGCGGCGCGTCGGCGAACTCCGAGACCAGCAGGGACGGCCCCGGAAGGCAGTCGGCCTGTGAGCCGCGGCCGGGTGCGCGTACGCCGCGGCGGTGCGGCAATCGGCGTTGGCCGCACCGCCGCCCAGGCCCTTCACGACGTAGTGACGGTCGAACTGAAGCGCGCCCAACAGCAGCGCGCCGCCGCGTAATACCTCGTCCCCTCTCAGCACTACCCCTGAAAGAGGCATCGTGGACGCCCACGAGCGCAAACAGTCAGTCCGCAACGCATGGATCAACCGCCTCCGCGACGAGGCGCTGCGCATGCGTCGGACCGAGGTGTCGAAATGCGTTCACATCGGCATCCTGATCGGCACGTACTCGGATGCCGATGGGACGAACGCCTACCCCGGAGGCAAGACGCTCGCCGCGATCGCCGGGTCCACCGAGGAGACGGTCACGCGGTGCGTGAAGGTCCTGATGGCGGTGGGCCTGCTCAAGCGGAAGCGGCGCCCGAACCAGTCGTCGATCTACCTCTTGACGCTGCCGATGGGAGGGCCGGTCCCCTGGGAGGAACACCTCCACCTGTACACGGACACTCGGCAGGCCCGGCGGAAGAAGGCCGCCAAGGAGAAGGAGATAGCCAAGGTCACGGCCGAGCTGGAGGCGGCAGCCGCAGACGCAGATACCCGGAAACCGTTCCGCGACGGGTTCCGGAACCCGTTCCCGGGCGGGGTTCCGGAAACCGTTCCCGCCGGGGGTTCCGAAAATCCCGGAACCCGTTCCGGAACGGGTACGGACACCGTTGCGGAACGGGTTCCGGAACCCGTTCCCGCCGGGGGGGACCATTACCCCCCTACCTCCGGTAGGGACCCGGATACCGACCACTACCTAGCTGATGCCGGACCTCAGCCACAGGACGCGGGCGCGCGAGGCGACGAAGAGCAGATTTCCCCGGAGAAGGAGAAGCCGTGGGGCCGCTGCGCGAACGAGGCATGCGGAGTGCGGCTGCTGCGCGCGACCAGCGGCCTGTGCCACGGGTGCCAGCAGGCGGCTGACGGCGCCCAGCAGGCCCCCCAGGCGCCGGTGCAGGGCGTTTTCCTGACGCCGATGCCCACCGGTCTCACCGACGACGCCGCAGCCCCGCACACGGGTACGCAGCCGTTCAAGATCCCCGCCCAGGACCCGAGTGCCCCGTTGCGGGTGTGCGCGTGCGGACGAGAACACCACGCCCACAAGCCCACCGACCGGTGCCCTGACTGCCTGTGGGCCGAGCACGCCGAGGCGGTAGGCCGATGAACCGGACCCCGCTGCCAGCCCTCGTCACCGTGCTCAACACCCTCGGCACCTACGGCACCCGCCTCTCACCGGCCACCGCCACCCCGGAGCAACTGGCCATCGTGCACCAGGCCGTCGAGGAAGCACGCCGCCTGCTCGCCGCCGCGAAAGGCCCAGCCACCAGCGGCTGCGCCGACCACCCCAACGGGCCGGTCGACCCGACCGACGGCCTGTGCCTGCTGTGCCGCGGCCCGCGCCACCGAGCCCGCCTCCAGGCCGCGGCCGTCGACCCCGCACTCGGCGACGTCGCACGCACCCTCGCCGAGCACGGCGAGACCGAAGCCGTACGCCGCCACGGACCGCGCGCCGTCGCCCGCGCCCAAGCCGCCTCCGGGCGCAGCACCCAACGAAAGACCACGCCATGACCGAACTGCACCCCAGCCGGGTCGAGGACATCCACCGCCTGGTGGCGGAGCTCACCACCACCAAGCGCACGGACCTGACCGCGCAGGACACCAACCGTCTCCTGCGCGAGTGCGGGACCGCACTCACCGAACTCCTCGACGAACGCGACGCCCTGGTTCGCGCCAACGCGGAAGCAGGCGAGGAACTCGCCTGCTGGGCCGGGGCCCTGAGATGACCACCACGAACCGAGACAGAAAGAGAGATCACCCAGTGAACGACCAGCACACACCGCTCTGCGGCTCCGTTCCGGACGTACTGCCGTGCATCCTCACTGAGGACCACGACGGCATGTACCACGAGGACACCAACGGCTACCGGTGGCCGACCGCCGCCGCCATGCGCCAGGCCGCCGAGGACCTGCGCCCCGTCGGGCTCGACGCACTGCTCGAATACGTGGCCGCGAACCTCCCCGACGAGCCCGGCGAGAAGAACGCCGCCCACCCGGTCTCGGCAGGACGTGACACGAAGCCCGCCCCGGCCGAGGCCTCCGCCGGCTTCTACCAGCCCGGTCACACGTACACCAGCAGCACGCTCTCCCCGTCGACGACGGCGGTTCCCGGTGACACCGGGCCGCGGCCGGGAGCTCCCCGCCGACTGCCCGTGCCCACACGTCCGGCACCCCGACGGAAGCCCCTGGGTCCACCGGCCCAGCCCCGACTGCCGACACCACGGCTACATGTTCCGGCCGCTGCCGCCCGCCACCGTCACACCGATCCGAAGGACTTCCCACTCATGAGAGAGCCCATGCGCCCCGTACACGCGGCCGTCCTCGTCGCCACCGCCCTGTTGCTCGCCGGCTGCACCAGCCAGTCCGCCAGCTCCTCCAAGAGCGTCCCCCATTGCCCGGCCGCGACCCGGACCGCAGCTGGCGACCTCGTACCGCACGGTCCCCGGCCGTGCCTCCTCACCACCCCGGGCTCCTCGACCCGGCAGGACAGGCACACCAACACGCCACCGAAGACCAGCGACAAGGCTCCTGCCGCACCCATACGTCCCAAGCAGCCGGCTGCGCCCGCCAAGCCGAACACGCCCAAGCAACCCGCCGCCCCGGCCCCAGCCCTGAAGAAGCTCCGGTGAAGGAGCTGACCGCCGCGGCGGCCCGACCCCGTGAACTGCATGACCACATCGACCGCGAGCTGCCGCTCGCAGAACTGGAGATCACCTCATGACGTGGAACAGCCGCCTCGACGTCGCCGAAGCGCTGGAGTCTGCCGGATGGGCGGCAGACGAACGGAACCCGCTCGGCTTGCTCCGGCACCCCTCAGGCGCGGTCTGGGCCGTTACAAACGACGCCGGTGACTGCGGCCTGGGCTGCCCCGGGGGAGGCGTTGCCGACTTTCCCGGCGATGTCGCTGACGCCGTGGTGATCGCCGCGTGCCTGGCCGCGTCACGGCAACTCGACCCCAGCCAGGACCGCGTCGAGCTGGAGAAGCGAAGTAACTGGCTCGGCTGGATGGAAGCCGCCGGCGTCGACAACTGGTCCGGCATCGACACCGCGCGCCAGATGCGGGCCGAGCAGAACAACTGATCTGGAGAACCCCGTGAGCGACACCTACGCAGTCCCCGAACTCACCCGCGCCGAGGTCCAGTCCATCCGGGACCGCGACCCACGCCCGGCCAACTGCCCGCAGTGTCAGAACGGCACGCCCGTCGACCACTGGCCCAGCCTTTCCGGATGCCGCAGCAGCTTCCGCCAGAGCACCGGCCGACTGTTCCGCGTCCACTGCACCTGTGACCGCTGCTGGTGACAGCACGGCCGCCCGCCCCGCTGAACCCGGGGCGGGCACCCCACCACCACGCCGAGAGGATCCCCATGAGCGACCGCATCCTGCCGGACTGGACCCCCGCCGAACGCGTCGGTGACCCCCGCTGTGGCTCCCAGCCAGCACTCGGAGCCGAGACCTGCGGGAAGCCCGCTACCTGGCACGTCCTGTGGACAGCCACCCCGCCCGCACCGATGTCCCTGCTGTGCGACAGGCACATGGCCCAAGCGCGTGCAGAGCTGGTGTACACCGACCGGCACCGCGCCGCCGTCATCTGCGACATGCCCGGCACAGGGTGGTGGCTGGCGGAAACGCCCTCCCGGTGTGCCCTGACGACGACCACGCACATCACCTCCCAGACGCAAAGGTGCGAGCAATGAGCGACCGCGACCGTCTCCGGCTCGACAATCTCACCAGCGCCGATCTGGACCAGCTCGACGAAAACGACCACCCGGCCGGCGAGAAGTACCCGTGCAGGCTTGGCGTGTTCTGCGACACGTGCGTCACGACCTTCGAGGGCGACTTCATCGTCACGGACACCATGACCAAGGCCGAGCGCCTGGCCGTCGTCCGCGACCACGTGCGCGCCGAACTGGGCTGGCAGTGCGACCGGTCCGGCGACTACTGCCCCGAACACAAGGCACAGAACGACGCCTGCCCTGGCACCGGCGAGTACGGCCACGGCCTGACCGGCACCACCGTCCACGTCGGCTGCTGCCCCGCGAGCCGATGACCATCGCCGGCCTGCACCACCTGCTCGACGAGATCGACACCCAAGGCGGGCCCGAAGCCGCCCGCCAGTGGTGCCTCACCATCCCCGACACCGAGAAAGGACCTGACCCCATGGCCCATCCCTCGCCCGTCACCGAGCCGCCCTCCAGGAACACCGCCGCCACCGAACCGGCCATCTCTGTCGGTCAGCTCCTGAAGTGGGGCGAGGACCACGACGCCCCCGACGTCCGCGACCAGGCCGCCCGCGCCCGCATGGCCCTTACCGGCCTCCGCCGCCGGTACGCCGCCGACCAGGAACTGGCCGCCCTCACCAGCGAGCGAGAGCAACTGGAAAAGCGCCTGGCCGAACTCCTGGCCCGCGAAGCCGAGCTGACCGCAACGAGGCCGAAGAAGAAGCGCAGCAGCTACGTCCGCGACTACGACACCCGCAAGGTTCGCGCCTGGGCTGCGGAGAACGGCGTCGACTGCCCCCGCGTCGGTCAGATCCCGAAACGCGTCCTGGACGCCTGGCGTACATCGCTACCGCAGGCCAGGTAGCGCAGAACGGCCAATGCGAGCACCCCGCCGACGCCGTACACCAGAAGCGCCCGCCCAGGAGATAGCCGGGCGGGCGCCCACCCACCGTACCCACCACCACAGGAGCCTCTGATGTACCCGACTCTGTTCGCCACCCCCGGCGTGCGCCAGTTCGCCGAGGAGATCGACCGCGAGCGCCAGGCGCAGCTCGCCAAGTTCGGCGACCAGCATCACCCCGACGGCACCGGTCCCCGCATGCCCGCGATCGTCGGCCGTCTCTGCTACGCCGACGAGGCCGCCGACTACGCCCGCCTCGGCTGCCAGGCAGCCGCACGCCAAGGGCGAGACCACCTGGCGCCACGTGCTCGCGGAGGAGGTCTTGGAGGCCCTTGCCGAGGCCGACCCGGCCAAGCTCCGCGCCGAGCTGGTCCACGTTGCCGCCGTCTGCGCCGCGTGGGTGTCGGACATCGACACCCGCCCGACGGCCGCCCGGCAGCCCGCCGAGCGGGGACCGAAGGGACTCAAGACGGCCGAGGACGACAGCGCCTCCACCGCCGAGCAGACCGCCCAGGCCGCCGCCGAGTTCGACGCCGGTACCGCACTGCTGGTCGGCGAACAGGTCACCGCGTACGCCGCCGCTATTTACGCTGCCGCGCTGAACGCTGGGGCCGACGCCATCGCGGCCCTGCCTCAGGACTACGAGTGCGACCCGGGCCGCGGCGACGCCGTGAAGCTGCTGCGCCGTCTGGCCGCCGACAGCACGCCAGCCGCCGTGCAGGGACCGAAGGGACTCAAGACTGAGACCGAGGCGCGCCCTGCCGAGCTGACGCAGGCCGAGACCGACATCACCCACATGCGTACCGAACTGGATGCGGCGCGGCGGATGCTGGACCCAGGCGACTGCGCCCTCGTCGACGAGATGCTCTCCACCGTCGACCAGTACCGCACCCGCGCCAAACGAGCCGAGACCGCCCTTGAACGCGTGGAGCCCCTCGCCCCGATGTTTGAGGCCCTCCACGCACTCCTCGTCACCAGCAGCCGGGACTGGGGCGAGTACCGCGTAGACGCCTGGCTGTGGGCCGTCCTGGTCGGCTGGGGTTGCAACCGCCAGCACGAACACGACGAGACGTGCGACGCCGACGCAGCCATGACCGAGATGCAGCAGAGGCACGGCTGGAGCGACGAGGCCGTGGCCAAGGCCCGCCGATACCGCGCCGCCGTCCGTGCCGTCCTCGACGGTGGGCCCAATGTGGGCTCTGCGCCCGACCACTACAGGCAGCAAGCCCATCTCGATGCCGCCCTCAGCGTCATCGATCAGGTACGGCAGCTGCACCACCAGGACGGCAGCCTGTGCGGGGAGTGCACCGAGAGCCACGGCGTTCTCTGGCCCTGCACCACCATCCAGACACTCGACGCCCTCGACGCGCTGACCAACGACCGCGCCCTGTACGCGAAAAAGGTGGAGGCCGCCATCGGGCTCAATGCCGACTGCGGCGGTGCGTTGGGCGTGTACGCGGCCCGCGATGCCGTACTCGCCGTCCGCGACCAGGAACTGGAAGAACTCCGCGCCCGTGCGACCCACAAGGAAGCCCAGTGATCCCCGACCCGCACCGCATGAAGGGCGGCGCCGCCCAGCTCGGGGCCTGCCCCGGGCTCTCCGGCCCCTTCGGCACGTGGAGCGAAGAAGCGGACGACCTCGAACCGAGCCAGCCCGCCCCGGCACCGCAGGCGTCCCCGAAGCGCCGCGCCGAGATCGCCGAAGCCTTCGACCTGCCACCCGACCTCATGAAGAAGAACACCGATGCCGCGGCCCCGCTGGGAACGGCCCGCGCGGACGAGCCCGCGACCAGCGGCAGGAGAGCAGTGGTCGGCGTCACGATGATGGTGCAACCGCAACTCCCGCCCGAAGTAGAGGCGTTCTACGAGGGCGCGGCGGGCGAGCACCTGGCCCGCCAGGCCGACGCCGGAGGAAGCCGCCTCGTCACCGCCCCGGAACGCATCCACGACCAGCTCATGAAATGGGTGCTGGCGTGGGACGCCACCGGATCACCCCGGCACGTCATGGTCCCGTGCCCCCAGGGGGAAGCACCGGACACACGGGTCGTCGTCTGGGAAGCGCTCGCCGAACCGAGGCAGTGACCGCACCTACCGTGGGCCCCCGATAGCCGGGGGCCCGCTCCAGCCCAGCTCCGCACCCCTCCGGTACGAACCACCCATGACCGCACTCACCTGCCCCGGCTGCGGCAGCCCCCGCAAGCTCGGCCAACACCTGTGCTGGGACTGCTGGGACACCCTCCCCAACAAGGTCCGGAACAAGCTGGCCGTCCGCGACCACCTCGCGGTGGCCCGCGTCCAGCTCCTCCGTCGGCAGCTCGCCGAAAACGTCCCCCTGCACGAGATAGAGATCCACCTGTGAACCCCCACCGCCGCTACGCCCGCACCCTCACTGCGGGCGCCGTGTGCTTCGCCCTCGCCAGCATCGGCATCGCCACCTGGTCGACGCTGACCTTCGGCCTCGAGAACGGCGGCTACATGCTGCCTGTGATCTTCTTCCTGTTCGGCGCCGTGGTCCTCACCTGGACGTCGGACCGCGAACGCACCCTCGGCCACCGCACCGCCGAAGAGACCACCCGCCCCGACGCCGGCGAGACACCGCAGCCCCCCGCGCCCTGCTGCACCCACAGCGCCATGGAGCGGACGTGACCGAACAGGACCGGCTGCTGGTCTACTGCGCCCTCGCCTGCATGTGGATCGCCGGCTACGCCACCGGCCGGGGCCGCCTCATGAAGGCCCTCACCACCTGGGCCGACTGGCAACTCGCCTACGCCACACGCCGCTCACCCCGGTTCTGGGTGGCCCTCCCCATCGTCCTCACCGCGGCCGCCCTCCTCTGGCTCACCCGCCCCCGCCGGACCTGGACCAACTACCAGGCGTGGAAGGCCCGACAGACACGCAGCCCCGAAACGAACGGAGGGACCTGATGGCCCCGGAAGAACCGGAAACGAACGTGACCCGCCAAGCGGCCTACGACGCCGTGTACACGTACATCAGGGGCCTCGGGACGTATGTCCCGACGGGCAAAATCGGCCGCAACGCCCTGATCTGGGACGGGGTGAACCGCGCCCTGGAGGCCGCCGACGCACCCCCCCGAACCCCTGTTGTCGAGCAGTTGCTCGCCGGACTGGTCGATGACGCGCTCGCTGCCACCCTGGCCGATGGAACCGGAAGCTCCGGAGATGACGCCCGCGCCCAGTGCGCCCGGACCGCACTCCAGATGATGATCGACCAAGGCGAGCTCGCGTGGCGCGACATCGTCTGGGCCCAGCTCGCGACCGCGATCACCGAGACGGACCCGGTACAGCTGCGCGCCGCCCTGGCCCCGGTCGTCGGGACGATCACCCAGTGGATCAGCGCACTCAACCAGCGGATCGCAGCCGCTGACCGGCCCAGCCCGGCCGGGCTGGCGGCCGCCGACCTCGCCCAGGCCCTGGAGGACGCCCGGGAGAAAACCGGACACGAGGTCGACCCCGCCCCGGAATGCGCGGAGGCCATGGCCGAACATCTGCTGAAAACGCTGCACATCCACCGACGCCCCGCGTAACCCGCCGCTGAGGGCACTCTGCCCCGGAAACGGTGAAGCCCCCAGCATGGGCTGGGGGCTTCACCGTTTCTGGATGCGCTCCATGAGCTTACGCGCTGATCACCACGAGTCGCCACGCGACCTGCAGGCCGGCACCGGCCGCCTCACTGCGGGTCGGTGCGGTCCACCTTGGTCACCCGGGCAGACCGGATATCGGTCAGCTTGCCGTTGCGGATCTCCGCTTCGAGCGGCGCCGTGTCCCCCTCGGAGACCTTGCCCGGCCCGAGCTTGTCCACGGTGATGCCCGTCTGCCCCAGGTGGTCACCGTCCTTGTCCAGGAACTCGATCTCCGCGAAGTAATTTGCCGCAGCGGGACCGCTGTTCGTCACCTTGTAGTGGACGACGTACGCCTTGGGCCCCCACGTCTGGTGGTCCTCCACCCCGGTCTTCACGAGCCGGACATCCTGCGAAGCCGACTCCTCCGCCTTCGTCGGCTGCTCCTGCGCCTTCGGCTTGTCGGCGGCCTGCGACGCTGACCCCTTCTCGGCCGCGGCCTCCTCGCCGCCGGAGCAGCCGGTCAGCACGACCGCGCCGACGGCAACCGCGACCAAGACGTGACGGAGCTGGGCACACTTCATGGTGATCCTCGAATGGTGTGAACTGGTGAATTCCGCACGGTAGCAACGACCGTGAACGGGCAGGCCAGAACTCTCGATATGACTCCGCGTCATGGTCGCTTCCCGGACAACTTCCGCGCATCCCCCGCAAACGGCTCCCACGCGCGCGCGGGCGCCGATACTCTTCCCGGCTGTGCAATACGCCTACCGATGCCACAACTGCCGCCTCACCTGGGACCCCCGAGACGACCTCCGTACGGCCAAGGCCGACCAGAAAGCCCACAAGTACCTGGTCCACGCCGGCGTCCAGCCGGACGGCCAGATCATCGAAACCCCCGGCATCGTCGACCAGCTGGGCAGCGCCGTGTGGGCCGGAGCCGCAGCCGGGGCCCGGCTGATCGGCCGGGGCGTCGCCCGCGGCCTCCGCTCCAGGGGCTTCCGCGAAGCGATGGAGTCCGAACCGGTCAGGCAGGCCGGGATGCTCCTCGTCACCGGCATCCTGATCGTGGCGGTCATCAACTGGCTCATCCGCTGAGGTCCCGCAACGGTAGGCCGCAGCAGGTCTAGGTGCCTCCTCCGCCGGTGCCGCTTCCTTCACGCTCGCCCTTGGCGCGCTGCTCCTCCTGCCGTTTCTGCCGGGACGGGTTCGTGATCCCGCGGACGATGTGCCGGGCACGGCTCTCCGTGACGCCGATGAGTTCGCCGATCGCCTTGTAGTTCATGCCTTCGCCCCCGGCGTAGAGCTCACCGCCGACGTCCTGCCGCATGATGCGCACGGTCTTGTGGAGGTCCGGCCATCCGTCGAGCAGCGCCGACAGGCGCTTGAAGCGCTCGACCGGATCCTCGGTTTGGGCGAACAGGGCTTTGATCTGTTCCACGGCCAGCTGTACCTCCCGATCCGACTCAATTGACACGCGCTCACCTTTCCGGGCGCGCGGCACTGCCCGGCCGCTGTAGACTAGTCTACGGTTACGCCGGGTAGTGCATGACGCCCTGCCCGTAAAACACCAAACGCCCCTGGTCGGGGCCTGAGAAACGCCGACCGGGGGCCACGTCAGATGGAGCTGACGCATGTCACAGCGTACTAACGCGCGCTCGGGTAATCCCTCGGACACCGTGAATGAGCCACCGAGCGCGACGGTTCTTCGCCTTGCCGAGGAGCTGCGCTCGACCGCCCCGGAGCGAGGGATCACTGACGGGGACCTGGCGGCGATTGCCGTGCAGGTGTCCGCGGAGGACCTTGCGGCAGTTGCGGAGCAGGTGTCCGTCGAGGGCCTGGCGGCGATCGCCGACCTGGTGTCCGTGGAGGACCTGGAGGTGATCGGCGCCCAGGTCTCGGATGAGGAGCTGGCGCGGATTGCGGCTGCCGCACCCGATGTGGGCCGGTATGTGGCCGCAAGGGCACTGGGCGCCATGCCGAAGGCGCAGCCGGGGGAGACCCGCGGTTCCTACGGGGCCCGGCTGGCGGAAGGGGGTCGCCGGTGAGCAGGAAGATCAGCGCGACGACGCCGAACCAGGTCGTGGCGCAGCCCGCGACGGTGGAGGCATGCCAGCAGGACCGGGGTGCCCCGCAGGAGCGTGCCGGCCGGGCCGAGGAGGCTGTCGGGCAGCTGGAGTCGGCGCAGTTCCACGCCAAGGAGAGCGCGGAGTCTGCCGGGGGGTGCCGCTGATGGGTTTCCTCAACCGGCTCGTGGCCCGCGACCAGGAGCTCGCGGCCACGAAGTACGCAGGCCGTGAGTCGGCAACCGGCCGAGCCGAACGTCTGCGCCGGGAGAAGCGCCGCGCGCGCGTGGCCCGCGACGGGAACCAGTCCAGTCGCCCGTGTCGCCGCTTCTTCGGCTGATTCCCCAGTCCGGCCGGGCCGCACCCCTGCCGCGGCCCGGCCGCCGCAGGCCCGGCCGCCCCTCCCCGCTACCGGAGAAGAACTGTGTCCCGAGACCAGCTCACCACCTGGGCGGTCACCCACCCATGGCCAACCGCAGGCATCACCGCGGCCGCCATCGCCCTCGCCATCACGGCCGTATGGCTCACCGTCCGTTCCGTGCGGCAGCTCGCCCGCACCGTCCGGAACCTCAACCTCCCGCCCGGATCTGTCGTCGTCGCCGGGCTCGGAGCCGCCGTCTGCACCGCGTACAGCGCGGACACGAGCTGGAGGTTCGCCGAGCACCGCCTCGGCATGACCGATCTGCGCGAGCGCGCAGTCATGTTCGCCGCCGGGGAGCTCGCACTCCTCGCCTGCGCCGTCATGGCCCGCGCCACCAAGGCCGCGACCGCCACCGACGGCGCCGCCGGGACCACCGGCGTCCCCGGCGTCCTCGTCTGGTGCATCACCGGCGTGCAGATCGTCCCGGCCTACACCGAGTCGGGCATCGTCGGCGGAACCGTCCGCGCGTGCTTCGGGCCCGTGGCAGCTGGTCTGCTCTGGCATCTCGCCATGGGCCTGGAGATCCGCGTGGTGCGCCCCGGTGCCCTGTCCACCGGACTGCCCGCGGTCATCGGCCGCGAGCTGCGCGAGCGGCTGCTGTCCCGGCTCGGGCTCGCGACCCGGGACCGTACCGCGGAGCAGATCACCCGTGACCGGGCCACCGCCCGCGCCGTGCGCCTGGCCGCACTTCTCGAACTCCGCCCCGGCGGACCGCTCGGGCCGTATCGCCGTCGCCGCCTCGCAGCGGCCGTCGCCCGCTCCGGGGCCGGAGCCGACGGTGAGCAGCGCCACCGGCTGCTGCAGCAGCTCGCCGCGCGCCGTACCTCCGGACAGCTCGCGACCGTACCCGTCGCATCACCATGGACGAGTACCCCTGTACCCGATGCCCCGTACCCGAGTACCCACCTGGGTGTGACCGGAGTGCATCTGCGCCGCATGGACCCGCTTGCTGCCGTGCACCAGGTCAAGGCCGCGCGCCCTGATGCGACACCGGCCGAGGTCGCTGCCCTGTGCACCGAGTACGGGGTACCCGTCTCCGAGATGCAGGTACGGGTAGCTACCCGCGCGGGGAACCCGGCGCCGTCCCCCGTACCCGCGCCGCCCTCCGCCGTACCTCCCGGGACCCGGCTGCTCCCGGTCATCTGCCGCCGCAGCATCCGTCGGCCGACGCCCGTACCCGCCGCCGCGGGCCTCCGCACCCCGGGCGTTGTGCATGCCGAGGTATCCGACGAGGAGGTGCCCGAGGCTGACCAGGACGTACCCGACCCCGACCCCCTGATCGAGCGGGCCCGTACCGAGTACGGCACCCAGGTACCCGGAGTACGCGTACTGAAAGCCGCATACGGCATCGGCCAGGCACGTGCCCAGAGCATCCGCGACGCCCTCAAACCATCGACAGTCGGAGTACGTCCATGACGGTTACCTACTACGCGCCCCGGCCCCGGCCGATCGACCCGCGCACGCCCCGCCCCGCCAGCCGCCAGGCGGGCGACGGCGACGTTCGGAAGATCCTCGGGGCCAGCCTCCCCGCCGGCTACTCCTGGGCGAGCCGCCCCACCCTCGCCCTCATCCGCGGCGGCGACCCGACCGTCCTCGGCCGCGACGAGCGTGAGACCCGCGCCCGGATGCTCGACGCGATCGGGGGAGGGGCCATATGAATGCCGAGAAGGGTCCCGCCGAGGAGCGGCGCCTCGTCACCCCGAGCCGCATCATCCCGGCCGGCACACCGCTCCCGCCGCGGGCCCCGGAGCCCGGTGAGGTGCCGCCGTGGCGTGCCGCACCGGCCCCGCCGCCGGTTCCACCGCCCGCCGCGCCTCCGGCAGCACCGCCACCACCGCCACCACCGCCCGTGCAGCAGATCATCGTGCCCCCGGGCCCGATCGAGGTCCACGTCACTCTCCAGCCGGCGGAGCCCGATCCGACCTGGTGGGAGCGAGTCGCCGCGTGGGCCCGCAGATTCGGGAAGCCGTGGCAGGCGACCGGTGCGCTCGTCCTCGCCCTGTACCCGATCCCCGGCCTCGGGTACAGCGTCGCCACGATGTGGGCCTCCGCCGTATCCGAGGCCCGTGATGAATGGGGGCAGGACGCCGGATACGCCCTCGCTCTCACCCCGCTCGCCTGGGCGTTCCTCCGCCTCTACTACTGCGGCGGCACCATCCGGCGCCTCACCGTCCTCGCCGTATCCGTCGTCGGATTCGTCGGCGGCGCCATCCACCTCTACGACCCCGTCACCTGGATCACCGGAGTCCACCCCTCATGAGCACCGCCCAGACCGGCGTAAGCCTCGCCGGATGCACCCTCGCTTTCCTGATCCTCTTCGCCAACCTGCGGAAATGGTGGACCGGCGGCCGGGCGCTGAAAGACCTGATCCCGACCATCCAGGGCTTCATCACCGGGGCCTTCGGAACCGTATGCGGCGGCGGCCTCGCCGGATGGCTGGCCGGATGCACCCGGCAAGGCGCCAACGCAGGCACTGCCAAAGCAATCTCAGCCACGACCGGAACGACACCCGGGGGAGAGATCCCCGCAGGGGCGATGGGCAGCCTCACAGAAGAGGGCGCCGTCGTCGTATTCATCCTCTTCTGCGCCCTGGTCCTCGCGTACAAGGCCGCGAGCAAGGAAGACAAAGCGCGCATGACCGGCGCTCTGATCGCCGGATTCATCCTGTGCGCCACCGCCGGGGTCGCCGGAGCGCTCCAAGGGCTGCCCGACCTGGCCAACTCCATCGGCTTGTCAGGCCAGAACGCGCTGGGCGGTTCCCTGTGACCATCAACCTGTTCAAAAAGCGCAACACAACCACCAACGAGGCCCCGCCACCCGCACCAGAGCAGGACCAGGACCAGGAGGCAGGGGAGCAGCAGGAGCCTGCCGAGGAAACGGAACTACGGGAAGCGCTCCGGGACCTGGGAGAGGCGCTGCGGGAATTGGGCGCCCGACTCGGCCAGGGGAGCGTCTGGCTCTGCCAGCGCTGCGGCACGGGAGCAGCAGCCTGGTGCAGGGCCGGCCACCGCGACGACCTGGAGGGGATGGCCGCAGAGTACGGGGTATGGCTCAGAGGATCCGTCCTTCTCGCAGCTGCCTACGGAGCCTGGCGGGGCGTCGACGCGGCCCCGTGGGTGCTGGCCCCGGCCTCCGGGGTCTGGGTCCTCGCCTCGCTCTACGCCAAGGCCCCCGCCGAGGCCGAACCTGCCGAAGAAGAGGGCGCCGCGGCTGCCGACCAGCCGCACCCCTCCGAGACTCTCACCCGCGACGACGTCGCCCTGCTGCTCGACACCGTCTACACCGAGGGCTCCGGAGTGCACCTCGCCGCCCTCGCCAAGCACCTCACCGGGGCCCCGTTCATGGGCCACCCCGCGGCCCCCTGGGCCACCCGGGATGTGCGCGCGCTCCTGGCCCGGCACGAGGTGCGCGTACGGCCCGGCGTACGGGTGCCCCCGGTAGGCGGTCGTGAGGGCGTGCACCGGGACGACTTCCCGCCCCTCCCCTCACCCGGCCCTGACGCCCCCGTTGTTGGTGATGTTGTCGCAGGTCAGAGCAACAACAACAACATGGGCAACGCCTCCACGCCGTACCCCTTCGAGGTGATCGACGACCCCGACAACCCTGCCGCTCACCGCGTCCGCCACCTCCGGTCTCCCAGCTCGACGGCTGCCTGCATTGCTCGTCTCGTACGAGCGGATGGCCGGGCCACCCGAGCCAAGACGACCAAGACCCCCCGACAGCACTGACGAGAGGACCGCCATGGACAAGCAGACCGCCATCGAGACCGCCGCCCGCGAAGTGATCGGTCACGGAGGGCCCGACGCGCTCACCGACCCGCACATCGCCACAGAGGCCATGGGCCGCGCGCTGGACCTCGGCGCCACGCACGACGACATCCGCGCCGAAATGGCCCGCCAGCGCGGCGACCTCTGACATGGGGGCCCGGACCGCCTGGTTCGGCTGACGCGGACACGATGAAGGGCCGCACCGGACGATCCGGTGCGGCCCTTCGCCGTGTCTGTCGGCTACTCCTTCGGCTTCGCCTTGTTGGGCTGCCGCGGCGGGACGCCGTACTCCCGCCCGATGCCCCGGAGGGTCTCCTCCGTCCACGGCACCGAGTCGTGCGCGGCGACAGCTGCGTAGGGGAGATCGGGGTCGGCCTTCAGCTCGGCGGCGATGGCCGCGCGGGCTGCGTGGCGTGTCTCTTCCTCCAGCTTGAGGGCGTCCTCCCACCGCTTGATGGCGGTACGGACGGTGTCGCTGGGCTTGTACGGGGGGAGCGGCTTCTTGCCGAGTGGCCTGGGCATGCCTCCAGTGTTTCACAAACCGGCTTGGTCAAACAGGCTGGGTGTGCGGCTGGCTGCGGGTTGCGGCCCACTCGGCCATCCTTGGCGATTTCTTTACCAAATACACTTGTTAAAATTGGCTAGGGCAAGAAGATTTGGGAAGAATGTAGGTAGCACAACAAACCGTCCAAGAAGGAGAAGCCGAGCATGAGTAAGGACTACGCCGAACACCTCGCCAAGGGCGACCCGGACCGGCCGACACCCATCGAGATCCCGCGCCTGCTCGTCGACCCCGGCGACATCCTGTACGCCCTCGGGACCCGCCTGAAGGTCGTCGACACCGGCATCCGGCTCAACCCGGCCGCCACCGAGGCCCAGTGGTGGGCCGACGTCGAGGGCGCCACCGAGGCTGACCGCCGACGTACCTACCGCGGCCGGTGGACCATCGGCGTGCCCGTCGCCACCGCCGCGTGGGACGTGGTCACCGTCGAGCGCGTCCTCCCCGCCCCGACCCTCTGACTCACTGCCCACCCCCGATCCCGAACGGAGAGAGCCGATGAGTCCGGACCGCGAAGCCGCCATCGACCGAATGCTGCTCCTCGACGACCTCGAACTGGAACTGACCGGAGGCTGTGGACGCTGCGGCCTGGAAGCCGGCTGGATGTGCGTCGCCTGCGGGCGCTGCAACTGTGACCAGCACGACCGGTGCACCCGGCCCGCGCGGCCCACCCGCGCCTGACACCCCAGAAAGTGCAGACATGACCAGCGACCGCATCGACACCTACCCTTTCCCCGGCGTGACCCTCCGCGAGTACCCGGGCACCGCGGCATACGGGCCGACCTTCCACGTGTTCCGCGACGGCTGGCGCTACGGCCACAACTACAAGACCCGCGCTGGCGCCATGCGAGCCGCCGAACGCGCCAGCAACACCCGGAGTGTCACCCCCAAGCCCTGACCCCTGCCTGGCGGTAGGGGTCGACCGCGGGCTCGTTACTTGCGGTTTTCTTAGAAGTTTCTTTACCGAATTCATTTGCCAAAACTGGATAGGGCAAGTCGATTCGGGAAGAATGTAAGTAGCACAACAAACCATCCCAAAGAGAAGGAGCAGGGAATGGCACTCAATGAGCTGGAAATCGAGATCCTCCACGAGGTCCCCACGCCCCGCACGGACCAGCCGTACGCCTACGCCGCGTGGATCGGCCGGAACGGCGACATCGAGATGGGGCCCGTCCGGGCCTACCGGGTGCAGCCCGACGGCAGTCACTTGTACGAGTGCAGCCCCTTCCCTGGCGCCTGGGACTGCCACGTCCCGCAGGACCGTATCCAGCGCGTGCGCCACCTCCAGGCCATGACCCTCCTGGGCGCCGCCGTCAGGTAGTCCTCGCGGGCTCATGTGCACCACCCCGCACCCAATTTCCCCAACTCGATTTGAACAAATCGAGTTGGGGAGTACGGGTCATCACCAACCACGACAGGAGCGGACCCATGCGAGCAACCAAGGCAACCGAACCCGGCAGGTGCCTGAAGTGCCGCCGCCCGCTCCGCAACCCCAGCCCCGACGGATACGGCCCGAAGTGCCGCAGGAAGGTCCGCAGCGCCGCCCGCAAAGACACGACCCGCCCCACCTGGCAGGTCGCCAAGGCCACCGAGCTCCTGGAGCTCGGAGCCGTCGTCCCCCTCCGCCAGAACCGCATCTTCCTCGTCGTCTCCGACGACGGCACCGAGATCTACCGCACCGCCGCCACCGGCCAGTGCAACTGCCCGGCCGGCCTGCGCTCCGTCCGCTGCTACCACACCCTGGCCGCCGAATACGCCGCGGCCTGACCCCGAAGGAGAACGCTCATGTCCCCGTACGTCACCACCGCGCGCCGCCTCATGCACCTCGCCCGCGTCGTGCGCGGCCAGGCACACCACCCGAAGCGCTACATGATCGAAACGCTGGTCGGCGCCATCGAGGGCGCCGCTATGGCCATGGCATCCACCCCGGTCGACGAGCCCGGCCAGTTCCCCCAGCCCGTGCGGGACATGATCCGCGACGCCACCGACATGCTCACCCAGCACGACTTCAAGATCCCGGCCGCGATCATCGGCTACGCCACGGCCCCGGTGACCGGCGTCCTGCCGACGATGGGCCAGCTCGACCCGGTCAGCGTGCAGCTCGCCCGCCAGGACGCGGACCTCCGAGCCCGCCGAGCCACCGTCATCGAGCACGGCCACCTCAACTCCCGCGACGACGAAGTGCTGACCGCGGCCCTCAGCGGCCTGCTCGTCCTGCATCGCAAACACGAGCGCCTGGCCGCCGCCATCCGCGTCGACAACGACCGGCCCTTCAACCGCGGCAAGGCCCCCGCCGACCTCACCACCCAGTGACCACCCGGTCCGGCCCCCTCCGCGGGGGCTGGGCCCCACCCCGCACAGAACGAAACGGAGACCATCATGAGCACCACCCGCCTCGACCACGCCGCCGCCCACGGCACCGGCCGCATCCCCAGCAGCATCCGCCTCAACGACGGCAAGACGATCACCGTGCAGGCCGGGCCGGGAGCCAACTGCATGCCGTTCCCCGACGGTGGCACCGGTCCGCACAGCGTCCCCAGCGACTACGCGGGCCCGTACACGCACCTGGAGGTCTACCTCTCCGAGGGCGTCGACCCCGCCGACAGCGACGGGTGGGAGCTGGAGGACAGCGTTGAGCTGTGGCTCACCTCCGGCGACGACGGCCCCGACGAGGGCCGCCTGTTCTACGAGGTGCCCGTCGAGGATGTCCGCGCGCTCATCGAGGAGCACGGCGGCGAGCACCCCGAGCAGGACGACTGACCCCCGAGAACCACGAAGAGGAAGGAACGGTCATGCCGATCTACCTGCGCGAACCCGAAGCCGCGCCCGGCGGGCCCGACGGGAAGGGCTGGAACAGGCTGAGCCTCAGCGCCCACTTCGGCACCGGCGGCGGCCAGTGCGCCCTGCGGCCCCGGTCCTGGGGTGCACTGGTGGAGGCCCAGGACACCCGCCGGGCCCGCTGGGGCGGACACGGCCCATGCATCCGCAGCGGCCAGTGCGACGACTGCCCGGTGCTGGAGGCACTGCACACCCGGTGCACCGTCATACCGGTCAACGCCCCGCGGGTCCTGGTGCGCATCGAGCCGGTCTTCACGCCCGGCCTGGCGTTCACCGGGCCCGCTGGCTACCGCCTGTGGGTCACGACCGGCCCGGACGAACGGGACTACCGCAACCGGCAGCCCTGGACGTGGGACCACGCCGTACGGGTGCCCGGCTGGGACCTCGGGCCCGCGCACTTCGACGAGCACGGCGACGGCTTCTGGCTGGAGCGCACCACCCGCGTCCCCGCCCTCGGCTGCGTCATCACCACCCGCACTCGCACCTCCTCCACCCGGCACGCGTTCCGCGTGGCCCGCTGCGGGGTCGCGCTCCTCCACTGCTCCGGCAGGTGCACCCACGACACCGAGCTGCTGAACGCGATCTCGCACGCCTGCCCCGGACCGGAGGGCGCCAACGAGGAGCGCGTGCCCGTCCACTGGCGGCAGGCGCAGGAGATGACCCCGCGGCCCGCCGGGAGCATCCGCTTCGGCGTCGACGTGCGGTCCATGAGCGTGAAGATCGTCGTCGTCGACGGCCCGAGGTGCGAGCGGGCCCGGCTGACCCTGTCCGGGTCCGGCTGGACCGCGGACCGCGTCCGAGCCGCCGGTGAAGCGCTCCGCGCGCACCTTGCAGACCACTGAACCGCCCCACACAGAACAGGACAGAAATCATGAACGCGACGGACATCCAGACCCCCGAGCGGTTCGGCGGAGAGCCCCTATACGGCAACCTTCCGCTGGACTACCGGCAGCAGGAGCGGCCGTTCACCGTCACCATCGCGGACGGCGAGAGGCCGAGCACATACGTGGTCGACGCCCGCTCCACCGAGAAGGCGTGGGCGAAGGCCCTCGCCTGGCACATGGAAGCGGAGGAGAGCATCGACTGCTACGTGCTCGCCGACGAGTCGTTCGAGGGCCTGCCGGACGGCACCCCCGGAATCGAGTGGAGCGACCTGAGGCCCGAGCACAAGCGGCAGCGGGACCTCGACGACCTCGCGGACCAGGCCGCCGAACTGATCCGCCAGTACAAGGAGGACGGGGCAGGCCACGTTCTCGAGGGCGCAGCCTGGCCCATGGTCCGCCAGCTGGCGGACCTCGACGGGCGCACGGAGGAAGGCCGATGACTGCGGCGAACCCGGTCCCGGTCGACCGGATCCTGTATCGCGTGCGCTTGATCTGGCCGGACGCTGGGTGGGTGCTGCGCGGCGCGCCGGGCGTGAAGCCGTCCCTCACCTGGCAGGGCGGGCCGAGTGTCGAGGAGGTCGCCACAGAGCTGCGGTGGCCGGACATCGACATGACGCGCACTGCCTCCGGTACCTCGAACCGTTCGCAACGCACACGAAGGAGCGCAGCACATGTCGTCGAAGAAGATGGACGCCCTGGTGGCCAGGCTCCGCGCACAGGGCGCGGTCGTGACCAGGAGGGGATCGCGGTGGCATGTCACCCAGCCCGGCCGACCCCTGGTCTTCCTGCCCACCTCGGACCCGGTCGGCCGGGGCCTGGGTAACAAGCTCGCCGACCTGAAGAGGAAGGGCTACGGGGTGTAGGGGTCTGACCTGCTTTCTTTGTCATCCTTTTGCCAAAATGAATTTGTTCAAACTGGCTAGGGGAAGTCCATTTGGCCAGAATGAAAGTAGTTCAAAACGTACCAATCAAGACCGAAAGGACGATCGGCATGACCGCAGTCCCTGCCCGCGACTACGTCGACGCTCACACCGAGGAGGAGATCATCCCGGCCAACCTTCGAGAGGAGACGGCCGGTGACGTCCGCAACGAGAACGACGGGCGCACCGCGCACGGATGCGACACCGAGGAGTTCGGCGAGGCCATCGGCAAGATCGCTGCCCTCGCGGCCATATCCCTGCATGACTCCTTCCCCCACCTCGACTTGGAGGGCCTCGTCGAGACCTTCACCCAGCAGGGAGCCCTCGGCATGCTCGCCGTCCGCTACCTGTCCGGCATCGAGCGCGGCCTGACCCCCAGCGAGGCCGCTGCCGAGGCAGGCGTCGCCCTCATCCACGCCTGGGCCGACGCCCGCCACGCCGCCCGCGCTGAGCTCGACAAGCCCACCGACGGTGACCCGGTCCGCGACGACTGCCCGATCAGCAACTGAGCCAACCACCCCCAGCCGGCCCGGCACCCGGAGCGCCCAGCGCCCCGAGTGCCGGGCCGGACCCATCCCCGACAGCGGTCCATGGAGGAACCCGTGCAACTCGACCTGTTTGCCCAGCTCGACGACGACCCACAACCCCCCAAGCCTGAAACCGCGATCACGCTCCCCAGGCCGACGGCGGGCCAGTGGGCGCCCGCCCCGCCCAAGCGGCCGGCCAGCACCGCCGCCCGCCCCGAACGCCGCCGCGGCCCCGAGTTCGCAATGCGCCCCGCCGACGGGCCCACCTTCGGCGAGGCAGTCTCCTCCGCCTGGTACAGGGCCCAGGGCGGAACCCGCATGGAGATCCCCCTGGGCATCGTCGCCACCCTCGCACTCTGGCCCCAGAAGGGATACGCCCGCACCATCGCCGACTTCTTCCGCACCCTCGACGCCCCCAGCTTGCTCCAGTGCGTCCGCGAGGTCGCCGCCTACTGGTGGATGCGCCGCCCCGACCTCATCGACACCGCCTCGCCCCTCTTCAAGTGGGCGGAGGAAGAGCACACCGCCCACGAGCTCCACGCCATCCGCGCCACCTTCCGTGCGGCCCTGGACGCCAACGCCCTCGACCACACCGGCCACGCCGACCCCGAGGCGAACAGCTACATCGACCTCATGTCGTGGACCATCACCAACCTGCGCCACAACGCGGCCCGCCAAGGTCTCGGCGAGTACCACACCCCGCCGGAGATCTGCGACGTCATGGCCGCACAGATCATCGGCCAGGACCCGGGCGAGATCCCCGACGACTGCTCGCTCCTCGACCCGTGCGCCGGTACCGGCGGCATGTTCCGGTCCGCCGCCCAGCATGTGCGCGCCATGGGGCTGGACCCGGCCAAGTACACCTGGTTCGCCCAGGAGATCGACCCGCTCGCCGCGGCCGGGTGCGCCGTCAACATGATCGTCTGGGGTCTCGGGGTGAAGGCCATGGTCGCCTGCGGGGACACCCTCGGCGAAGGCGACCTCTGGCCCCGGGCCATCAAGCACCGCCGGGCCATGATCAAGCACCGAGACGACGTCGCGGCCGACATGGCCATCGCGTACGCGGTCGGCCGCACCCGGCAACTCCTGGACCTGGCAACCGAGGCCGCCTGACCTGCGGGTTTCTTAGAAGTTTCTTTGCCAAATCAGCTTGTTCAAACTGGCTAGGGCAAGCCGATTTGGAAAGAATGAAAGTAGTTCAAACCACCCCACAAGTCCGCGAAGGGACACGGCATGACCGCCACCGAGACCACCACCAAGGCCCCCGCGAAGAAGGCACCGGCCACCAAGGCGCGCCCCCGGAAGACCGCCGCGGCAGCCAAGGCGGCCCCCGCGAAGAAGACAGCGCCCAAGCCGACCGGCGACGACATGCGGACGCAGCTCCGGACGATCCCGACCAGCAAGATCGACCGCGACCCCGGCCAGCCCCGCGAGCACTTCGACGACGCCTCGCTCCAGGAGCTCGCCAAGTCCATGAGCAAGCTGGGCCAGCTCCAGCCGATCACCGTCCGGTACATCCAGGAGACGAAGCGGTTCACGCTCGTCATGGGTGAGCGGCGCTGGCGGGCCGCCCAGATCGCCAAACTCCCGCAGATGCAGGCGGTCGTTCTCCACGGCGTCAGCGAAGGGCGCGAGACGTTCGCCAAGGCCGTCGCCGAGAACGTCGGCCGCGCCGACATGACCGCCATCGAGGAGGCGAAGGCTTTCAGGAAGCTGGTCGACGGCCAGGTGGACGAGGACGGCAAGCAGACCGAGCCCGGATACACGGTGGACGAGGTCGCCGAACTCGTCGGCAAGAGCGCCGCCTACGTCCAGTGGCGCATCGACCTGCTGCGCCTGTGCCCGGAGGCACAGCAGGCCCTCGTAAAGAACCAACTGCCGGTCGGCCTCGCCTGGTACGTCGGCAAGCTCGCCGACGACAACCAGGTCCGGTTCCTCGCCCGGTGGGTCCGTGGCGACTTCAAGAGCGCCCGCGACGCCGAGTCCTTCGCACAGGCCCTCCACACCGAGGAGAAGCGCCAGGAGCAGCAAGGGTCGTTCTTCGTCCTGTCCGACGAGGTCGCCGCAGCCCGAAAGGACAACGGACAGGACGCCCTGCCCGGCACCCTCGACCTGCCCGAGGAAGAACGCGAGCGAATCACCGCCGACCGCGCCAAGCTCCTCGGGAAGATCGAAAAGCTCGGCACCGCGGGCGAGATCCTGTCGCTCCTCGCCGCCACCGACCCCGAGGAACTGGCACTGCTCCTCGCCGGCACCCCCGGCGGCATCGGCGGCCACCGCCTGCGCGTCAAGCACCTCCAGGACATCGCGACCAAGGCGATGGCGAACCTCCGCAAGGCGGAGATGGTCGCCGAGGTCCGCGCCAGCGGCCTGAAGGTCAACCCCGACGCCGAGACCACCGCGGCCTGACCCCCGGCCAAGGGGGCACCGCAGGCAGCGCGGTGCCCCCTTGGCCACCTAAGCCCCGTTCAGGCAGCCACACCACCAACCCCACGAAAGGCACCCATGCACATCCCCAGCGGCATCTACGACGTCCTCACCGACCCCCGCACGGTCATCACCGGCGACCGGGTTCAGATCCCGTTCGAGCTCGACCGCGCCCTGTACGAGCGGCTGAACAACATGCTCAGGGAGCTCGGCGGCCGGTGGGACGGCCGCAACGCGGTCCGCGCCCATGTCTTCCCGTTCCCAGTGGAGGAGTTCATGCGGGCGTGCCTTGCCACCCGCGAGTTCCCCAGCCGGTACGAGCAGGGCTGGTACCCGACGCCGCCGCGCATCGTGCACGACATCCTGGAGCACGCAGGCATCAGAGAGGGCATGAGCGTGCTTGAGCCCTCTGCCGGTACCGGCTCCATCGTGGGCCCGGCAGCCGGGCGCGGCGCGGTCGTCGACTGCGTGGAGATCGACCAGCGACGTGCGCACGTCCTCCGCGAGCAGGGCGCCGCCCGCCACGTCGAGCACGCTGACTTCCTCGACCTCGACCCGCTCGACCTCCCCAACGGTTACCGGAGGGTGCTGATGAACCCGCCGTTCTCGACAGCTGTCCGGCACGTCACCCACGCGTTCGGGTTCCTCGACGACGACGGGACGCTCATCGCGGTCATGCCCGAGACGGTCTTGCTGTCCGGCGATCGCGCCACGATCGAGTTCCGTGAGCTGATCGCGCTTGCCGAGGGCGTGTTCACTCCGCTCCCCGACGAGTCGTTCGTGCCGTCCGGCACCAGGGTGCGCACCGTGCTCCTGGTCGTCGACGCCGAGCGCGGCGGGCCGCTGGCGACCCATGGCTGGCTCCAGCGGCAGCCCCGGCAGCTCGACCTGTTCGCGCTCGGCTGACCTCTACTTTTTGCGATTCTTTTACCAAATTGACTTGCTAAAACTGGCTAGGGCAAGTCGTTTTGGAAAGAATGAAAGCAGTTCAACCCGCCCCATCAGAAAAGGACAAGGTAATGGAAAACACCCAGGGCATCACCAACCAGACCGGCACCGAGGACCTCACCATCACCTTCACCCGGGAGGAAACGGCCCTCCTCCTTCCCTGGCTCCGGGAAACCCTCACCAACCAGGAAAAGAGGGAGGGGAACGGGGGCCTCTGCCAACTGTTCAGCAGGGTTATGAGGCTCTCCAACCGGCAGTACGGCACCGAGCCGTTCACCCCGGACCACTGCATCTGCTACGGGGACTGACACCCCACAGGGGGGCCGTCCAGGCGGCCCCCCTGTACCACCAATCACCAGAAGGACGGGAATGCAAGTCCAACTCGCTACCTGCACCTACCAGGAGTTCACACCCCCCATGGGCGCTCCGATCCGCACCACCGCGGGCGCGCCCCGCTGGCCGCTCAGCTACCAACTGGCCGGCCACGCCAGGCTCGTCACACCAACCCGCGAACTGCTCGCCGCCAACCTCCCCGAAGACGCCTACGAGTTCACCTACCGGCGCATCCTGAACGGCCACGGCATCGACCGCATCCACGCCGAACTCGCCACCCTGGCCGCCCGCACCGGCGGCGCCCGCCTCGTCCTGCTCTGCTTCGACAAGCTCGACAAGCCCGGCAACTGGTGCCACCGCACCCACCTGGCGCGCTGGTACCTGGAGCAGACCGGCGAGGAGGTCCCCGAGCTCGGCGCCACGCTGCCAGCCCCGCCGCCCTCCCTCTTCTGACACCCCTGACCAGCCCTTTCTGACGGGCGGGACGCACGACGTCCCGCCCGTCACCCATGCCCGGATGGAGTGAAAGAACCCCATGACCAACCGAAAGCCCATCGAGACCCATGACGCCCAGCCCGAGAAGAAGCCGTACGACCACGGCCGCGACGCGCTCAGGGAAGGCGTCCGCAAGGCCGGTGACATCCTCCGCGAGCTCGTCCCCAACGCCACCGCAGCCAGCCTGGTCATCGAGGACGACCACCCGCGCCTGATCTCGGTGACCGCCGACGGCGAGATCGTCTGGACGGACGACGACCAGGACAGCGGCCTGTTCGACTACGAGCGGATCGGCGGGGCGGACGCAGTCCTGCACCAGGCGCTGCGGCTCAGCACCGGCCCCGAAGCGCTCCGGGCGGCCGGATGGAAGCCCCTCGAAAACGACCGGGGCCTTGAGGCGTACGCGATCGAGTTCCCGCCCCCGCTCCCAAAGCAGTAGGCACCCCGGCCGGGCGGGCGGCGACCCCTGCCCGCCCGGCCACGCACCGACCGAACCCACAGAGAGATTCGCCATGCCCTACATCGACTCCACCACCCGCTCTTGGGCGGCAGCCTCCTCCGAGGCCAAGGCCCCCAAACGGGTCCGCGCGTACAAGCACGACGGCGGCGACCTCGGCCTCATGGACTGGTTCTGCGGCGCGGGCGGCAGCTCGCAGGGCGCCCACGCGGTTCCGTTCCTGCGCGTGGCCCGCGCAGCGAACCACTGGCGCCAGGCACTCAAGTCGCACCAGTTCAACTTCCCGGAGGTCGCGCACTACATGGGCGACATCCGCAAAGCCCCGGTCTGGGCCTGGCCGGTCTGCGACATCCACTGGGGATCGCCGGAATGCACGAACTGGTCCATCGCGAAAGGGCAGAAGCGCTCCTTCGCCAAGGCCGTGCAGGGCGACCTGCTCGACCTCTACGCGGACGTGGAGGAGGAGAAGTTCAAGACGGCCGACCAGGAGGACAACGGCCCCACCGAGGAAGAAGAGGCGTCCCGGGCGCTGATGGAGGAGATCCCGCTCTACCTCCGCGGGGTGATCGAGCGCGGCGGCCTGGTCAAGGCCGGTGTCGTTGAGAACGTGATCGACGTCCGTTCGTGGGCTGAGTGGGACCGGTGGCTCAAGGAGTTCCACAAGATGGGCTACCACACGAAGGTCATCGCGCTGAACTCGATGCACGCCGACCCGCGCAGCGTGCACCGCGCCCCGCAGTCCCGCGACCGGCTGTACGTCGCCTACTGGCACAAGAGCCTCGGCCGCCACCCCAACTGGGACAAGTGGCTCCGGCCGAACGCCTACTGCCCGTCCTGCGATGAGGTGGTGGCCGCCATCCAGGTCTTCCGCAAGCCCGGCCGCGACATGGGCCGCTACCGCCAGAGCTACGACTACCGGTGCCCGCGCAAGTCCTGCCGCTCGCTGGTCGAGCCCGACGTGCTCCCGGCCGCCGCCGCGATCGACTGGTCCATCAAGGGCACCCCGATCGGCAGCCGCCCCAAGAGCAAGGAGTGCCCCGAGGGTCTTGCCCCGGCGACGATGGCCCGCATCCGCGCCGGGGTCACCCGCTACTGGCCGCAGCCTGGCGGCCTGGTCGGGCAAGGCAGCCTGTTCGACGGCGACCAGACCGGCGACCGAGTCGCTCCGCTTCTCGTTCCGACCGGCGGCACCTGGCGCAGGGACGCGACCAGTACGGACGTCCCGATGCCGACCCGCACGACGGTCGAGAGCGATGGCCTGTTGATTCCGCCCCTGCTGATTCCCTGCGAGGGCCGTGACGGGAAGAAGGCCATGCGCGTGGACGAGCCGCTGCGCACTCAGACGGGGCGGGCCGAGACCGCCGTCGCGTACGTGCCGTTCGTGGTGCCCATGCGGGGAGGCGGCGACAAGGAGAAGGCGCGGCACATCGGCCACCCGGTCCACACCGTGTCGGCCGGAGGGAACCATCACGGCCTGGTCACCGCCCCGAGCCCGCTCCTCGTCCCCTACTACGGCAACGGCCAGGCCCGGCTGGCCAGCGAGCCGGTGGGCACCCTGCCGACCCGCGACCGGTACGCGCTGATCGACGGACACGGCAACTACGACGTCTCGAAGATCCTGTTCCGGATGCTCCAGCCCAAGGAGATCCAGCGCGCGATGGCTTTCGCGGACAGCTACCGGATCTTCGGCTCGAAGCGCGAGCAGATCAAGCAGCTTGGGAACGCCGTCACCCCGAACGCGGCGGAAGTCCTGCTGTGCGCGCTCGTCGAGTGCATCACGGGCGAGGAGATCGACCGGTACGCCCTGTCCGCCTGAGCCGACTTTCTTGGCGATTTCTTTGCCAAATCAACTTGTTAAAACTAGCTAGGGCAAACGAATTTGGACAGAATGAAAGTAGTTCAAAGCACACCAACCACACGGGAGTCCGTCATGAACACCACCACCAAGACCACCGACCTCAACAAGCTCTGCGAGGTCCTGGCCACGGCCGGCATCACCCCCATGGCCCCCGCCCCCGGCACCGAGAGCCACCGTGCGCACCTCAACGGCCTCACCTGGGACGTCAACCACACCGGCACCCCGGACCTGTGGATCCTGACCGGCCCCGGCATCAAGAACGGCATCGGCGTCCTCACCGGCGACACCGCCGCGGTCATCACCTCCCTCGCCACCATCGACCACACCTGATCAACGCCCCGGCCGGGGGCAGGCAGCGTCCCCGGCCGGCTCGTTCACCACCCCTACAGAGAGGACGGGCCTCATGACCGAGACCCTGCACACCGACCCCGCCACGGCCGCCCACTCCAAGGCATTCGAAGACGCCTACCAGGCCGCCAGTGTGGCCCGGCGCACCCTCTACTCCCACGCGGTCGCATACGCCGCCCACCTTGTCCGTACGCACCTGCCCGAAGCCGCTGCGCTCACCGTCCGCGTCCAAGGGAAGGAGCTGCATGAGGTGCTGGACGCCAACGGCAACACCCTGTGGCACGCCCCGAGCGCCGCAGGCCACGGCCTGTCCGACGGCATCGCCGACGAGGTCGACGGCCTCCTGAGCGACGCGATCTCCTTCGGCAGCCTCGCTGGAGCGGCTGGCTGGCGGATCGCCCCGCAGGGACTGCCCTTCCGCACCGTCCGCCTGCCGGAGCCCCCCGAACCCGAGGCGACCAGCCACGAGGCGTTGGCCGTGACACAGACCGCGCGCAGCTCCTTCCCCACCCTGGAGGGCCTGGTCGAGGTACACGCCGAGCTTGCGCCGGGGGAGAACACCTTCACGCTCACCGGCCCGAACCTGGAGTACGTCCGCGAGACCCGCGACCGGATCCGCGCCGCGGTCATCAACGCGGGCTACAGGCTCCCGGACGGTGCGCTGACGGTGACCGCCGACGGCCCGCCCGTCACCCCGGCCGCCGCGATCGACCTCCCCCTGGCCGTCACCGTCCTCGCGGCAGTCGGCGCCATCAGTGGGAAGGCCCTCCCGGAGAAGGTGGCGCTCATCGGCGAACTCGGCCTCGACGGCCGGGTCCGGCCCGTCGGCGACATCAACGAAGCCATCCGCACCGCCTACGCCAACGGCTACCACACCGCGGTCGTCTCCGAACCCGACCTCGACAACGTCGACGTCGCCGGCATCGGCATCTACGGCGCCAAGGACCTGCGCCAGGTCCTCGCCCTCCTCAAGGCCATCGCCTCGAAGAAGTAGCCAACCCCGCCCAGGCGGGGCGGGTGGCAGGCAGCGCCACCCGCCCCGCCTGGGCCAACACCCCAACCCGACACAACGAAGGGGGCCACAGCCCATGCCCGCCGACAAGGCTTTCTTGACCGAATTCTTCAACGACGCCTATGAGGCCGCCGCGAGGAAGAGGCGCGAGGTCATCGACCGCGGCCTGCTCCTCATCGCCCACGTGATCCGCGAGGAACTGCCCGCCGCCACCGCCATCACCGTCCAGCGCACCAGCGCCCAGCTGGCCGCCGTGCACGACGCCAAGTCCACGATCTGGAGCGCCGCCGACAAGGCCACGCACAGCAGGCTGAGCAACAGGGCTCTGCTCGACGTCGAGGACACGATTCTCGACATCCTCTACTTCACCCGGACCGCCCACCCGCTCCTCGCCGCCGACTGGAAGCGGGCGAAGGACCGGGCCGGCGCCTACCACGTCGAACTCCCCGAGAACCCCGACCGCGAGGAGCAGCCCCCCGCCCCCGCCCCGGCTGCCGACGAGCCGCACGGGACGCCGGGGGAGACTGCCGGGAACTGCGCCCAGTGCGGGCGGCTGCTCATCTGGGACGGGTCCGGGAAGCGCGTGAACGACGAGTGGGGCGAGTACCTCTGCTACGCCCCCCGCCCCGGCGGCACCCGGTCCGCCACCCACGTCCTGGCCGCACCGGACACGGCCGCGCAGAGCTGACCGTTACCCGTCCGCCAGCAGGCCGGGGGACAGGCAGCGTTCCCCGGCCCCGCCACCCACCCAGCCTGAGAGAGGCAGCCGTGAACGACTTCCCGCCCGACGTCCACCTTGTGATCTATGGACCAGGCCGTTTCCCCGCCCATCTGCCGTTTGGAGAGAACGGCTACCTGTTCACCGTCCCCGGCAGCTACGCAGCGGACACCCCGGCCGAAATGGCTGTCTACTGCACCACCGACGACTGCGACGAGTGGGAGGTCCGCGACGTCGACGGCAGCCGGCGCGTGTGGGGCACCGGCAACAGCCGACGTGAAGCGATCAGCCTCGCTTTCCTGGAGATCGCCCGCCTGCGCCGCAGCCAAGCAAACGAGATCGGCAGCGAGGCCATCGGCCCGACGGCGGAGAACCGCACGTGATCCGCGCCGACAGCAGGGGCACCCTGCGCCACGGTCTCGGCCGTTCCTGACATCGCGAGTGAGGGCCGGGGAGCAGGCAGCGCTCCCCGGCCCTCTGCTGTTCTACCGCGCCCACTCAGCGCCGACCACCACCACCCCCGACCCAGCAGCGAAAGGACGCCACAGATGGCCACAGGTTGGACGATCCGCCCGATCCGGCTCCCCGACGCCCACCTCCCGACCGGCCCCACCGAAGCAGAGTGGACGTGCCGGACATGTTCCACGCCCTGGCCGTGCGCCACGGCCGCCGAACACCTGACGGTCAACCGGTGCAGATGCGGCGCCGCCAGCTACTGGGAGAAACGCGGCCCCCGGAACTGGCACCTCGGCCCCTCCTGCTACACCGCGGCCGACGTCGTCCTCCAGCAGGCCGCCGACCTGCGCGCCTCCCAAGCCCACCCGCACTACCCGCCGAGCCACTACTACCCGCCGAAGCCACGCCGCCCGAAGTGGCCGAAGCCGACCCACCGGCACACCCCGGCCGGGCCCGGCGACATCCAGCCCGGCACCTGGACCTGGGTCAAGCCCGGCGGCCTCCACCCCGGATGGGGCGACATCCACCACCTCGCCATGGTCATCAGACCCGGCCTGCCCAAGTCCGCGGTGTGGCTGATCCTCGACGGCACCGTGCACGACGTCCGCGCCGACCACCTCATCCTGTCCGGCCAGCCCCGGAAGGACCCCGCGCACTGGTGGCGGTGGACGGTCGCCCAGCACCTCGAACACGCCCAGCCCAGCCAGCCGGCCGAGGACCGTACCGCGGACCAGCTCGACCTGTTCCCCGGCCTCAAGCCCGCCTAAGCCGTTCAACCCCCCGAGCCTCACACCACCCCAAGGCCCCGCAACGAGACAGCCACTGGCGGAACCACAGCCCCTACCAGCCGGTTCACTGCACCACCCACCACCCACAAGAGCGGCACAGCATGTACTATCCGGAGTGCTTGATCGTTTTCAGCAGCAACGCGATCACGCCGCGCGTCGGAGGTGTAACAGTCGCACGGCCCCCTTCCAGGGGGACGGACCACGTTCAAGTCGTGGCCGGCGCTCCACACGAAGGCCCCCGCCCACCCCAGGGCGGGGGCCTTCCGCATGCCCTCCCACTCTTGGAACCGGAAGAAAGCCGCAGGTCGGCTACCATCTCCGCCCGCCAAGTCAAGGAGCGGCCCATGTTCCACGGATCGATACCCGCACCCCTCCGCTCGATCATCTACGAGCACGCAGGGACCTGGCCCGAGACCGACATCTACATCGGCTGCTCCGGCAACTTCACCATCGAACGCGTACTGCACAGCAGGTTCGGCAACACGCGCCCGGTCCACGGCAACGACATCACCGCCTACAGCTGCGCGCTCGGCTGGTACCTCGCCGGAGAAGAACTGCCGTACACGCTGCGCCCCGAGTACGAAGACTCCCTGGGCTGGCTCGCCCCGTACATGGAGGACCGTGCCGACCGCCTCGCGACGCTGATGCTCGGCACCCGCTTTCTCCAGTACGTAGGGAAGGAAGGCGCCTACTACCGGCGGATGCTCGACGCCACCCAGGACCAGTGGCCGCGCATGCACGAGAAGACCGCCACAAAGCTCCGCACCCTGGAAACCCGCCTCGGCAGCTTCTACGCCGGCGACGTCCGCACGTACCTCCGCGAAGAAGTCCCCGACGGGGCGCCAGTCGTCATGTTTCCACCTTTTTATGCTGCGGACTATCAGGCCCAGTTCGCGTCCATCGACGCCGCGTTCGACTGGCCCGAGCCCGACTTCAGCGAACTCACCGAGGACGGCAAGGAAGAGATCATCGCCCAGGTCCAGGACCGCCCCCACTGGGTCCTCGGCCTGCACATCGAGCGCCCCGAGCTCCGCGACCGGCTCGCCGGTGTCGTCCAGACCGCGAACCGCGGCCTGCCGATCTACGTATACGCCGCGGCGGGCCCGCGCCGTATCGTCCGCCCCCGCCAGCCCGTCGAGCCGATCCCCATGCGGAAGATTGGCGTGGGGGAGGACCTGGGCGACACGATGACGCTCCACGTCCTCACCGGCGGCCAGTTCGCTGGCATCCGCTCCCAGTTCATGTCCAAGTCGATCAAGCCCGGGTCGCCGCTTCTCGCGTGCGGCGTCGCAGTCGACGGCGCGCTGATCGGCGCGTTCGCATACCTCCCGCCGAAGTTCGACCCGGCCACCGCCTACCTGATGTCGGACTTCCCGGTGTCATGGACGAAGTACCGGCGCCTGGCCAAGCTCATCGTCATGGCCGCCTCCACCTCCGAGGCGCAGTTGCTGCTCCAGCGGTCGCTGTCGAAGCGCCTCACCGGCTGGGCCACCACGGCGTTCACCGACCGGCCCAACAGCGCGAAGTACGGGCGCGGCATCCCCGGCGTGAAGCTCCAGAAACGCACCGAGGCGAGCAGCAAGGACCCCGGCGACGGCATCCACCGCTACCAGCTCCAGTACGGCGGCCCTCTCGGCAACTACACCCTCGCCCAGGCCCTCGACCTGTGGAAGCAGAAGCACGGCAGCGACATGAAGAAGGACGACCCCCGATGAGCGACAGCACCCCGACCCCGCCCGCGCAGACGATCCGGCCCCGCCTCGTCCGCCGCGACCCCCGCACCCTGACCCCCCTCGACATGAACGCCCGCTTCATGCGGAAAGAGGAGTGGGACCGGCTCGTCGCGAACATCGCCGCCGACGGCTGCCTCACCTCCGTACCCCTGATCTACGGCGCGGGGGAGTACGAGGAAGGCCGCGAGCTCATCCTCTCCGGGAACCACCGCACCGCGGCCGCCATCGAGGTCGGCCTGCCCGAGATCGACTGCATGCTGATCGACGACCCGCAGCAGAAGGACGAGCTCCTGGCCCGGCAGCTCTCGCACAACTCGATCGCCGGTCAGGACGACCCCGCCACCCTCAAGGCCCTGTACGACCAGATCGAGGACGTCGACTGGCGCGCGTACTCCGGCCTCGACGACGACGTCCTGGGCCTCCTCGCCGAAGTCTCCCCAGAGGGGCTCAGCGAGGCGAACCTCGACTTCGCGACCGTGTCCCTCATCTTCCTGCCCAACGAGCTGGAGGCCGCCCGCAAGGCCTTCGACGACGCCCGCCTCGGCCAGAACGAATCCTGGCTCGCCGCACGCGCCGACTACGACCAGACCCTCGACACGCTCGCCTCCACCCACGCCGCCCACAAGGTCGGCAACGTCGCCACCGCCCTCCACGCCATCCTCGGCATCGTCGAGAACCACCTGGGCGACCTCCAGACCGGCTACACCTCCCCCCAGGGCGAACCCCTCCACACCGGCCAGGTCGGACTCGAAACCGTCCTCGGCGCCCGACACCTCCCCGCCCCAGCCGCCGTCACCATCAACAAAGCCATCGCCGCAGCAGAAGGACGCGGAGAGATCGAGCAGGGGCAGGGCTGGCGCCTCCTCGAACGCCTGGCAGGTGAGTACCTGTCCGGCCCCAACCACATCCCCAGTGACCCGGCATGACCACCCGCCCACCCATCACCCTCGCCCCCAACCTGGACCCGTGGGAACGCCAGCCCAACGAGACCCCCCACAAACACGGGCAACTCGTCACCTACCGGGACCTCGGCAGAACCCGCACCCTGACCGAAGCTGCCCAAAGGCTGACTCTCGCGTACGGGCACGTGAAGAACCTCGCCGCCCAGTACCGGTGGCGAGAGCGCGTCGAGGCGTACGACAGGCACCTGGACCGCCAGTACGAGTCGATGTGGCTGGAGGAGCGCCGGAAGGCCGCCGAGACCGACGCGAAGATCCTCGGCGCGGCAATCGGGAAGCTGGCGCAGCGGCTCACCACGCTGAACGCGGCCGAGCTGAACCCGGGCGACTTCATCCGCCTCATGGACGTCGCCATGCGGCACCGCCGGGTCCTGTTCGGTGACCCCACAGAGACGATCGCCGTCACCAGCGAAGGCACCAACGCGCTCGCGCAGCACTTCGCCGACTTCGCGGAGATGAGCCCCGAGCAGCGCCGGGCCCGACTGGGTGAGCTGGCGGCGTCGGTGAACCAGCGGATCAAGGCCGTGGACGGCGACGACGACGAGACTGAGGAGGGGTAGCCGTGACGGTGGCCGTGGACGAGCTGGAGCACCTGGACGACGCCGAGGTGTACCGGCAGCTGGAGGCCGCGCGCCGGGCTATGAGCGCCGACCTGCTGCGGGACCCGGTGACGCTCGCCCGCGGCCTGGACCGCCGGTTCCGGATGCGCCCCCACCTGAAGGTGATCGGCGATGCCCTCGCGGAGGTCGGCAGGGGGGAGCAGGACCGGCTGCTGATCCTGACCCCACCGCAGGTCGGCAAGTCCACCACCGTCGCCGAGTGGTTCCCGTTCTGGTGGCTGTGCACGTACCCCATGGACAAGGTCGCGGTCACCTCGTACGGCGACGACCTGGCGCTGCGGCGCGGCAAGCGGATCCGCGCCTACGTCGAGGAGTACGGCGACGAATGGGAGCTGCGCCTGCGGGCCGGCTCCGGGGCGATGCAGCACTGGGAACTCACCCAGGGCGGCGGGGTGCGGTCCGTGTCGGTCGGGAAGGGCCTGACCGGCTTCGACGTGAACCTGCTGATCATCGACGACCCCCACAAGGACCGGGCCGACGCCGAGTCCGAAGCCGCCCGCCGCACTCTGCATGACTGGTACTCGTCGGCCGCCCTGTCGCGTCTCCAGCCGGACCGCAGCGCCGTGGTGGCGATCCAGACCAGGTGGCACCCGGACGACTTCGCCGGGCGCCGTATCCAGGAGGAGGGGCGGGTCGAGGACGGCGGCCGGTGGAAGGTGATCCACCTCCCCGCGGTTGCCCATCCGAAGTTCGGGGCGGACCCGCTCGGCCGCGAGCCGGGGGAGCCGCTGCCGCACCCGAAGATCGCCACCCGGGACACCGCCCGGTTGCGCGCCTGGTGGGACAACAAGAAGGCCACGTCGATCGTGAGGGACTGGCACGCCCTCTATCAGGGCGACCCGCAGCCCGCTGAGGGTGCTCTCGTGTCCGAGGAGCTGCTGCGCCTGCTCCGTGACACCACCACCGCGGTGGAGCCGCAGAAGATCGCCGTGTCGATCGACCCAAGCGGTGGCGGCCGGGACGTCGCCGGCGTCATCGGCGGGTTCCTCGGTGACGATGGCCGAGTCTGGGTCACCGACGACGTGTCGGCGCCGATGTCGTCGGCGGAGTGGTCCACCCAGGCGTGCCTCCTCGCGCACCGCACGAACGCGTCGATCATCTACGTCGAGTGGAACTTCGGCCGGGACATGTGCGTCCTGGCCATCCAGACGTCGTGGGAGAAGCTCCAGAACGAGGGGACGATCCCAAGAGACGTCCTGATGCCGGCGATCGCCCCGGTCCGCGCGAAGCAGGGCAAGCTGCTCAGGGCGGAGCCGATCGCGCAGCTGATGGTGCAGGACAAGGTCCGCATGCGCGGGGTGTTCACGGACATGGAGCGGGAGTGGGCGACGTGGCAGCCCACCGACCCGGACTCGCCCGGCCGTATCGACGCCTCCTGCGTCCTCACGTACGGGCTGATCCCCGAGGCGAACCAGGGCGCCATCGTCCACGCCCCGCTCCCCACGGCGCCGCAGCCGTCCAGCGGGCGGCCGGGCGGTCCGGCGTCCATGTACGGGCGGAGAATCGGGAAGTGACGTCAGCTGTTGAGTACGGCGCGGGGGACGAACAGCGTGCCGCCGTCGGCGTAGCGACCGTCCTCCTCGGGCCGGTAGAACAGCACGTGAAGGCCGTCCTCGTCCTCGACCTGTACGGAGTGGACCGTGGGAGTGGGGCGAAGGGCCGCGAGCAACTCGGCGTTGAAGGCATTGTCCATGAGCCAACGGTACGAGGGCGACGGCCCCAGCGTGGGAAACTGCCCGCATGGACCAGCCGATCACTGGACAGATCATCTGTGAGCACCTGGACGCCAACCCGGAATCGGGGCGGGCGCTGCTCCACGACCCGCAGTACGCGGCGGAGACACACCGGTTGCGGATGGTCCTCAACCACCTCGACGAGGCCCTGGCCGACGAGGGTCTGACCGGCGAGGCCCGGCACCGCGTCGGTGCCCGCCTCGCAGCCGCCTGGCTCGGCACCGACGCGGCGCACGCGCGGGTCCAGTTCGCGAAGCAGCTCATGGCCCAGGGCGAGGTCCGGGTACCGGCTGAGTTCCTGTAGCGGCACCCGGGCGGCGCGGCGTCCATGTGCGGGCGGAAGATCGGGAAGTGACGGAGGCGAGCGCCTGGCCCTGCCCCCGGTGCCCATGGTTTCCGCCCGCTCTCGGGCTGCCCCACCAGAGCATCACCAACACGAAGGAGCGGCACTCATGCCGAAGCCCCGCCCCACCGTCGACGAGCACACAACGTTCGGCCGGCGCCTTGCTGGCATCCATGCCGAGCTCGTTCACCTCAGTACCGAGCTTGCCCACCACTATCCGCAGAGCGGACGTGAGGCCGCCCCTCAGCGGCACATCGACAAGGCCCGCAAGGCTCTCCTCGACGCCTGCTACGGCCTCGAGAACCTCGCGATCGGCGAGCATGGCGACGCGATTACGACCAAGGCGTACTTCCCGTGCCCGGAACACCGGCACGTCGTCGTACCCGCGGCGCCCGATCCGGCGGCACGCCCCAGCACGGCGGGAGGATCAGGGTATGAACGCCACGGCTGACTACGATGCCGTCTCCCGGCCCGAGGACGCCCCGGCGGGATCACGGTGGAGCCTGGACGACATCGGCATGGACCGCGAGAGGGCGGTAGCCGCCCTGATCAAGCGGGCGATGCACTGGGACGAGACATCGGCGGAGCAGTGGCTGACGGAGATCCTGCAAGGCCAAGCCGACCCAGAAGTCCCGCGCCTGCTGCAGAGCTCCGAAATCCTCTGGGACGAGTCCTCAACCGTGTGTCCAGGGATGTGGTTCTGCATCGTCCAGGACGGGCAGACACCCCCCGAACCGGCCGCTGCACCGGAAGCCGGACGGTGACGCTGTGAAATGCGCCGCGCTGGACGACGCCCAGACCATCGCGAAGGGCATCCGCCTCGGCGGCTCCACCAAGATCGTCACCGCGCTGGAGGCCGCGCTCACCGAAGGGCCGCTCACGCCAGACCGCATCGAACGGCTCGCCCACCCTGACTGGGACCGCGTCCAGTTCGAGGTGCAGGGCAGCGAACTGCTATCCGAGCACGGTGAGCCGGTTGGTCTGGCATGCCTCTATGGGCCCGCGCAGGGCGGTTGGGCGGTGGCTGCTTCTTGGTACGGGCTCGGGTGGCTGGCCGGCATATACGCGAGCCGCGAGGCGGCGCTCCTCGCGTACGGGTACGTCCTCGGTGGGGAAGGCCGTGGGGGGCTGGAGGAGCTACGCGACCAGGTGTTCCACGGCGAGCGCCGCCCCATCACGCCGGCCGACCTGGTCGCCTTCGCCGAGCGTTGATACGACGCGGGGCCGGGCGCCGGTCACAGCTTCCTGACCCACCCGGTCACTGGGGGCCGCTCTCCGACCGCAGCGATGTAGGCGACCACGTCACCGATGCGCTCGGCTTCGTCGTGCTCGCCGTCCCCGTCGAGCCCGGAGAACAGCATCCCCAATGCCGTGAGGAGGTCGTACGTGATCTCGCCTGTGGCGTATAGGCGGCTGATGGGGCCCATCGCGGTGCGGCCGGAGGATGGTGCGCACGTCCTCGTCGCTCACATACGTCGTGCCGTCAGGGTAGGGACGCACGGGTGCGGGCGGCGGGGGATTCGAGGTAGTGCCGTCCGTCAGTCCCGTTGGTCCCGTGAGGCCGTGACCGCCTGCGGGTGTGCCCCTAGCTAGTGCCGCATCAGGCGCTGTATCAGGTTTGAAACAAGGACCGGACCGCAACGCCGTCGAGCGCTGCAACAAGATCAACGAGTGGCGGGGGCTCGCCACTTGCTATGACAAGGGCCCCCGCCGGCTACGTTGCCGGACTCTACTTACGCGGCGCCGTGATCTGGCTCCGCAGCCTCCGGCCCATGTGACCCCCTAGTACCACAAGTACAGGTGGTACTTGAACTTCCCGTCAGTACCCAGGCCGGGCTCGCACGTCGCTGTCCAACTCGGGTGCTGGCTCAACCAGTAGCTTCCTTGGGCCTGGCATTCCGCAAGGGTCCAGTGGCTGCTGTAGAAGTGCTTGACCGCCTGCACGCTCTGGGTGCCCACGACACCCTGAGTGCCAGCCGAAGCGACGGGTGAGGCCGAGGGAGCTGCCTGGGCAGGTGCCGCCATGAAGCCCAGTCCGACGGTGGTTCCGAGAGCGAGTCCTACGATGATCTTGCGGGTGCGCATTAGTACCCCTTTCTCCAGCGAAGGTCGTGCCCGGAGCGCCCGGCCCTCCGCACCTGTTCGGCAGCCACCACCTTGCTCACGCAACCTTGGCCAAACCTTCGAGAAAGCTTGAATTGGCTGGTCGGAGCCGTTGGACCCGGGATCTGCCGCATGATGTGGGCACCAGCAGGCCTGCCTGGCTGAGGAGCGCGGCGGCTCGGGCGTCGTTGCATCGGTAACGCCGTTCGTCAGTCCCGTTGGTCCCGCGAGGCCGTGGCCGCGTGCTGGGTGCGCCCATGGCGGCCGGGGCGCAGCGGCGGCACGATGAGTAATTGATGGAATTGCCGTGGAAAGCGCGGTCGGGAATTCGCCGTAAATCCCCTCGATTAATTCTCGAATTCGCGGGATCCAGTTGGAATTCAGACGTGAATTCGATTAGTATTAGTATTGTCAAGAACAAGAAATACTCTAACTCAACAGGGGATAGTTATGGAAATCGAATTCCAGGGCAAGATTTACTCCTTCGCCACCGATGACGACTACAACGGCCCGAAAAGCACGGCATACCAACTGACCGTGGAGGCCGTCCAGAACGCCAGGAAGTCCCGGGAACAGGGAAACACCGAGGACGCCGGCCACTGGACCTTCACAGCTGAATGGCTCCTCAAGGAATTCTGGTTCAGCAAGGAAGACGAGGAAGACGAACTGGCGGCCGTGGAGGCCGCAATCGCCCAGGTCGGCCTCGACCCCCGGTAGTAACCAGAACAAAGGCCCGCAGGGAACCTCCCTGCGGGCCTTCAGGCTGTGGGCGGATCGCTTGGCAGCGCGCAGCCGCCTTTCCGAGCGACGGGCTGAGCGGTCCGAGGCAGGCGACGAAGACGGGCAGGGGCGAGGCGCAGCAGCGGCGCGCCTGTGCCAGACCCCCGCGGGGCCACCCCGGGCCCGGCGAGGCGGTGGCGCGGATCTGACGGACAAGCGACGGCGCATTCGGCCACACTGGTCGGATGATGAAGCTGCCGCGTGTCACGTGCCCCGAGTGCGATCGGGCGGTCGCGGCCAGGCCCGTAGCCGGCACGCTGTCCAAGGGCCACGTATGGCGACACGACGCCCCCGACATGCGCGCCAAGCACCCCGACGAGCTCGTCTCCTGCGCCGGGTCTCTCGAAATCGTGGACCTGCCCGTCGGGCAGATGGAACTCCCCGTCGACGATCCGGAGGAGACGGCCCCCGCAGGGGCATCCGACAACGCCGACGGCGCGCCGACACTCTTCTGACCGGCACCCTGCCCGACGGCACGCCCCAGGGCAGGTGGCGATCCTGGTGTAGGGTCCCCCGCTCATATCGCCCCCGGAAGGACGTCAACATGAGCGGCGGCAGCTACAACTACCTCTGCGCGGCCCTGGACCTGCCCGACCTGAGCCAGCAGCAGTGGCAGCTCCAGAAGATGAGCGACCGTCTCTCCGGCCTCGGCTACGCGGCCGACGCCGCCCGGGAGACGGAGGAACTGCTCGTCCTGCTCCGGCAATGGGAGACCCGCGCCATGGTCCGGGTCGAGCGCTTGAGCGACCTGTGGAAAGCCGTGGAGTGGTGGGACTCCGGCGACACCGGCGAGGAGGCCGTCAAGGACGCGTTGGAGAAGTACCGCGGCGACAGCTGAGACGAGACGGCCTGCGCGGCACGTCGGCGCGTAGTCCAGGGAGGGCGGTCGTCGGCGGCTGGGGTTGAGCGACCCCCGCCTTCCGGACTCTGTAAGCGGCATAGCCGCCGACGACCCACCCGAAGCCACTCCTTTCCAGGGAGCGCACGCACACTCTAGCTGCGCGCCACTGCGCGCGCACTGTGCAGACAGTGGTGCGCAGTATCCTTGCCAGCCGTTCCTGACCTGGGGTTCTTCCGGAGGCGGCTCGTGATCTCTCTGACCATGCTCATACTGCTCGGCACAGCCGCGTACCGTTTGACGCAGCTCGGCGTCCACGACTCGATCCTCGACCCGCCCCGTCACCGGCTCGCCGCCTGGCACGCGAAGAACTTCGACTCCAAGCCCCGCAGCTTCCTGATGCAGCTCATCAGCTGCACCTACTGCCTCGGGTTCTGGCTGTCCGGGGCGACCCTCGGCGTCTACCTCGTCATCCACGGTGCCTGGGACAACACTTCCTGGCTCGGCCACGGCATCGAGTGGCTGGCCGTTGCCGGCGTACAGGCCCTCCTCAACCGCCTCGACGACACCTTCGGCGGGTGACGCGATGGGGCTCCGACAGCTCGTCTCGGCCGCCACCCGGTACAGCGTCCAGCTCGCCAAGAAGAGGTCGAGCAAGGTCGATGCCGGGTGGCAGGACGACGCCTGGAAGCGCTTCAAGACCGTGCCCGAGGTCCGGTTCGCCGGCACATGGGTCGGGAGCGCCATGGGCGGCGCCACCCTGATCGCCGGGCGCCGTACCGACTCCGGGGCGATCGAGCCAGCCCCCGATGACCACCTGGCGGCGCAGATCGTCCGGGAGATCGCGGGCGGCCCCGACGGGCAGTCCGCCATGCTGGAGGACTGCGGCCCGCAGCTCGTCGTCGCCGGTGAGGGCTGGATCATCATCCGCCCCGTCATCGGTAAGACGGGCGAGGTCGAAAGCTACAAATGGCTGGTCCGGTCGACACGTGAGGTCTCACAGAAGGGCGGCGGGAAACTCGTCGCCGAGATCGACGGCGAAGAGGTAGAGATCCCGCCGTACGACCCGGACGCGGAGCAGGACCCGTCCGCCCCCATCGCGATCCGTGTGTGGAAGCCGTCCCCGGACCGGCACATCGAGGCGGACAGCCCGGTCCGCGCCAGCCTCGGCCTCCTGGAGGAACTGGAACTGCTGAACGCGGCGGTCGCCGCGATCGCCCGGTCCAGGATCACCGGCCGCGGTGTCCTCCTCGTCCCCAAGGGCACAAGATTCCCGACCGCCCCGGGGCAGGCCGGTAACGCGCAGGACGACGTGCTGGAGGTGTTCCTCGAAGTCGCATCGACCGCGATCCGGGAACCCGACAGCGCCGCGGCGACCGTCCCGATCATCCTCGAAGTGGCCGCCGAGACGATCAGCGACATCAAGTGGCTCAGCTTCGAATCGAACTTCGACGAGCTCGCGCTGAAGCTCCGTGAAGAGGCCATTCGCCGCTTCGCGAACGGCCTGGAGGTCCCCGCCGAGATCCTGCTCGGCCTGTCGGACGCGAACCACTGGTCGGCGTGGGCGATCTCGGCCGAGGCGGTCCGTGTCGGTGCGGTGCCGCGCCTCCAGCTCGTCTGCCACGCCCTGACCACCCAGTGGCTGCGCCCCCTCCTGGAGGACGCGGAGGTGGAGGACGCCGACGACTGGCTGGTCTGGTACGACACCAGCCAGCTCCGCGTCCAGGCCAACCGCCCGCAGATCGCCCTCGAAGCGTTCAACTCCGGCCTCATCTCCGCCACAGCCGCGCGCCGCGAGACCGGCTTCGACGAGACCGACGCACCCGAGACGCCCACCCCCACCGAGGACGCCCCGGACCCCGACTCCGAGGACGCCCAGGACCCCGCCGACGAGGAGACACCGAGCGACGTGACTGCCCTGCCCGTAGGTGAGACGACCAGCATCCCCAACACCCTCCCCGCAGCCGCTGTTGCCCAGCACCCCGGTCTCGACGCCGTCGACGGCCTGATCTGGGCCGCGCTGCAGACGGCCGGCGAACGCCTGAGGAACAAGCCGGCCTGCCCCCGCAGCGAACGCGCCCGCGCCCGCGACATCCAGCCCGCTGAACTCCACACCGTGTACCCCGTCGAAGCGTCCATGGTCGACACCTGGCACCTCCTCGACGGGGCATGGGCCCGCGTCCCCGAAGTCGCCCGCCGCTACCAGTTCGACCCCGACTGCCTCACCGACGTCCTCGACGACTACGCGCGGGCCCTGATCGCAGCCCGCCACCCGCACACCTACGAGGACACCGGGCGGGTGCTCCTCGCCCCGTGCCTGGCCGGGGAAGCGGCATGAGCAGCCGTGAGGTCCACACCACGGTGGTCGTGGCCACCGGCATACCGCGGCCCGGCTGGTGCCCGTCCTGCAAGGCGAACAGCGCCCTCACCGCGAGTGTGTGCGCCCTGTTCCCGACCGGTGTGACGAGCCTCGGCACCGTCACCGTGTGCGAGATCTGCGACGACCCCGACACCCCGCTCCCGGCCCGAAGGACGGCCCCACATGCGTGAGATGATCGCCGACTTCCTCACCCACACCTTGCAGCGCATCCACCAGGATGCCGCCCAGGCCCTGGCCGACACCCCCGGGGCCGAAGGGGTCATCGTGCACCCGGTCCTCATCACCCCGACCGGACAGGTCCCCCTGGAGCCCATGGCGTTTGCCCGCGCCCCGGAGGCGTCCCGTGGCTGACGTGCACAGCAAGATGGCGGACGCGGAGACCGCCGTCGCCACCGAGGTCCGCACCATCCTGGACGAGGTCGCCGCCGAGACCGCGGCCGGCCTGAAGGACGCCACGGAGATCGTGGCCGCCAGGTTCTCCCTCTCCGAGATCGGCCGCCGCTGGACCGCGCGCATGCCCCGCCTCATGCGCCGCCTGCTGCGCGTCGCCGAGGACGCCGGGCAGGCCGCCGCGGACACCACCGGTACCGAACTCCCGGAAGGGTGGGACAACCTGCCCGGCCTCTACGACTGGGGAGAGCCGCTGCCCGCGTCTCTCGGCTCGTACGTCACGAGCACCGAGCACCTGCTGCGAGCCGTCGGCGACCGGCTTACCGAGGCCGCCGTCGCGGAGCTCGCGGCGGGCCTGGACGCCGGGGACGACATCGACGCCATACGGTCCCGGCTGCGGGCCCTGTTCTCCCGGGACGGCTCCCAGCTCGGCGCCACCCGGGAGGAACGCATCGCCCGGACGGAGAGCAACCGGGCGTGGAACGCCGCGACGCTCGCCGCCGCCGAGGACCTGACGGGGGAGGAGCGGCCCCTGGTCAAGCAGTGGGAGTGCCGCCGCGACCCGAAGGTGAGGGAGGCGCACGACGACGCGGACGGGCAGTTGCGGCTCCTCGATGAGGCGTTCACCGTCGGCGGGGTCGCGATGCGGTACCCCGGCGACCCTGCCGCGCCCCCCGAGCTCACCGTGAACTGCCGTTGCATCCTTCGTTTGCAGCGTGCGGAGGCGTCGGCACCCGAGCAAAGTCAGGTGTCCCCGTCGGTGGGATTTTCAGATCGAAGGAACGAGACCGCTGCGGGGGACGGGAGCCACCTCCAGGGCGGCATGATCGCGCTCCTGCCGCGCTCCGAAGACGCGGACTTCCTCGCCCTCCCCGACGGCGAGAGTTCGACGGAGCTCCACTGCACCCTGTGGTTCCTCGGCGACGACGCCTCCGACTGGACCGCCGACCAGCGCAACGAGCTGGTCGACAGCATCCGCGCCCAGGCCGCCGAACTCCCCGGCCCCATCACCGCCCGCACGTTCGGCGTGAACCACTGGAACCCCGATTCCGACTGGCCGGCCTGGGTGTGGGCCGTCGGCGACGACCGCGACAGCGACAGCCCCACCCTCCACGACGCCCGCGCCATCGCCGTCCAGGCCCTCGAAGGCACCCACGACCGGCCCGACACCCCCGCCCAGCACTCGCCGTGGGTCGCCCACATCACCGGCGCATACACCGCCGACACCCACCCCTTCGAGCCGATGTGCGAACGCCTCGGCGCGGTCGTGTTCGACCGCATCCGGGTCGCGTTCGGCGGCGACCACTACGACATCCCGATCGGCCCCGAGCAGGAGGAACCCATGGGCACGCCCGTATCCGCGGCGCAGGACACCCCGCCGCCGCCCGTCCGTACCTGGTCCACCCCCGGCATGACCGCCCTCGCGTTCGAGGACGAGCAGACCGGCGACGGCCGGGTCTTCGGCCCCAACGCCCTGTACTGGGACGGGGACGGCCCCTGGCCGCTCCAGTACGCCGAAGCGATGGGTCAAGGCCACGAGGGCGCCGAGCTGGCCGGCGCCATCCACACCATCGGCCGGGACAACCCCCGCATCACCGGGAGCGGTGTCCTCTACCTGACCCAGTCCGCCGGGTACGACGCCTGCACGCTCCTCGACCAGGGCGCACCGCTCGGCGTGAGCGTCGACCTGGACGACGCGGACGTACAGCTCGTCGACACCACCTCCAGCCCCGACGACGGGGATGGTGTGGTGCTGGAGGCGTCGTTCGCGTCCGCCAGCGCCATGCGCCTCCCCGACGGCACGTGGATGATCACCGGCCGCACCGGGGCCGACTGGACCGCGTCCGGTACCGAGATGTCGCAGTCCGCCCGCACCTTCATGATGTTCACCCGCCCCGGCGGCACCATCACCGCCGCGACCGCCCGCCACGTCTTCGGTGACCAGCTCACCGCGGCCGCCGGCGACTCCGACCCGGCCGAAGGTGTCGTCTTCCACGAGGAGCGGTCCGGGGACTTCCTCGTCCGGATCACCCGGGCCCGGCTGCGCGGCGCGACGCTCGTCGCGATGCCGGCCTACGACAGGGCCCGCATCGTCCTCGACCCGCCCGGCCAGGAACAGACCGCTGCTGCGCCGGTCGCCGCGTCCGCCAGCGACGACTACGACCAGGTCGTCACGTACATTCGCAGCTCCCCGGTCCCGGTCAGCCCCCGCGAAGCCGCCGACAGGCTGGGCCTGGCCCTGGAGGACGTCCGCGCGCACATCATGCAGGCCCTGAAGGACGGCTCCGTCCTGCGGATCGCCCGCGGCCTGTACATCGGCTCCAGCACCATCCCGGCGGGCCACGCAACAGCCGCCGCCGAGCCCCTGGGCGACCTGTACGACGAGCGCGGCGCCGAACTCATCGCGTCGGCCTGGCAGGTCATGCAGGCCGAGAAGCCGATGCCCGCCGCCTGGTTCCGCGAACCGACCCCGGAGGAACTGCCCCCGGGCAGCGGCGGCGTCCACATCGTCGACGGCCGCGCCTACGGCTGGGTCGCCCAGGCCGGCGTCCCCCACGCCGCGCACGGCCGGAAGGTCACCATCGAGAAGCTCGCCGCGCGCGGCCTTGACTACTCCCACTTCCTGCGGGCGAAGTTCCGCCTCGACGACGGGACCGAGGTCCGTGCCGGGGCGATGACGATGAACGTCGGCCACCACCGCGACGGGTACGAGTGCGAGACCGCGGTCTGCCAGTTCGACGACACCCGCACCGTCGGCGCCGTCGTCACCGTCGGCATGAACGACGGCGGGATGTGGTTCAGCGGTGCTGCTGCGCCCTGGCTGTCCGCTTGGGACCGCACCGTGTTCCAGGCGTGCCAGCCCAGCTACCACATGACGCAGGGCCAGGACGGGCGTTGGCAGCTCAAGGCCGTGCTGTCCGTGCCGGTCCCCGGGCACTCCTCGCCGCTCACCGCCGCCGCCGTCATCGACCGGGCCAACCTGGCGCTCACCGCCGCCGCAGCAGCCGCCGAGGAGCCCGCCAGCACGCCGGAACCGGAACCCGGCACCGCCCCCGGCCCCGGCGACGCCCTGGCCCCGGACGTCGTCGGCCAGATCACTGCGGCGTTCCTCCAGCCCGCCTTCCTCGAACGGTTCGCCGACGCCTTCAAGGCATTCGAGGAGCTGCGGGCCGCCGCCGCCCAGGCCGAACTCCAGGAACTCACCGCCCGGCTCGCGCCTGTCCGCGCCGAGATCTCCGCCGCCAACACCGTTTTTTAGCAGCAGAAAGGAACAGCACCATGGCGTGTGCCTGCAAGAAGACGAAGTACGAGGTCGTAGACGCCGCTGGGAAGCGGGTGTTCGGTCCGACCCCGTACAAGACGACCGCCGAAGCCATGGCCAAGCGTGGTGAAGGCCGCACGGTCCGCGAAGTCCCGAAGAAGTAACTCCCGGGAGAGGGGCGTAGCCCTCATGGGCACGGCGGTGGTCCCGCGACGAGCTTGGTCGTGGTCCGCCGCCCCTCTCAGCACCATCTGAAACCCGCAGTACGGGCAGCCGGCCACCATGAACGGCAGGAACCGCCCGTGCGGCTAAGATTCTTTTCCGACTGCTGGTTTAGGGCCGAGTCTCCTTGATCTCCAGGAGACAGCAGTCATGCCCGAGCCGTTCGAGCTCCCCGAAGACCTCAGCACGCTGGACGACGAGCAGCTTGCTGCCGCTCTGACCGACGCCGTCGAGGCGTTCGATGCCAAGGCCAAGTCCAACCTCGTCACCACCGACGACATCACAGCCCTGCGCGCCCTCACCTCCGGCATCGAGGCGATGCGGCAGGAGCAGCACGACCGGATCACCGCCGCGAAGGCCACCGCGGCGGAGATCGAGGAACTCGCTGCGAAGGTCCGGGGCGAGGACCCGGCCCCGGTGGTGGAGCCGGCCGCCACGGAGCCGCAGAGCGCCCCCGAGCCGGAGTCGGAGCCGCAGGACACACCGGCTCCGGAGGCTGCCGCGTCCGCCGCCGTGGTGAAGCGGCACGCCCTCAACCTGGCCTCGGTGCGGGCCGTGCAGCCGCGTGTGCTGCCCGAGCCGCCCGCCCCGACGACCGTCATCACCGCGGCCGTCGACGTTCCCGGGTACACGCCGGGCGCGGCCCTGGAGTTCGGGCAGATCACCTCCGGGATCATCTCCCGCGCCAACGCCCTCAAAACTGCGGGCGGCGGCGTCGGGCAGGTCATCTCGTACCAGCACCCGTTCCCGCAGGACCTCATCGTCACGGACTCCTCGTCCGCGCCGGAGGGCACCACGGTCACGCTCGCCGCGTCGAACCAGCGCCGCCTCCCGGAGCAGGAGCTGATCGCGTCCGGCGGCTGGTGCGCCCCTTCGGAGACGGTCTACACGCTCACCGACACGGCGTGCCCGGACATGCTGTGGGACGCCCCGGAGACGCAGCTCGCCCGCGGCGGGCTGCGCTACTACAAGCCCCTGTCGCTGGACGTGTCGAAGCTGACGTGGGTGCACACCGAGGCCGACGACATCTCGGGTGCAGAGAAGCCCTGTTACAAGATTCCGTGCCCGGACCCGACCGAGGTCCGGTGCCGTGCCATCGGTGTGTGCCTCGAAGCGGGCATTCTGACGCAGCGGCACTTCCCCGAGCTGGTCTCCTGGTACCTGCGCAACAGCATGGTCGCCCACGAAATCCGCCTCAAGCAGGAGCTTTTCCAGGACGCCCTGAACAGCGCGACGACGGTCACGATGCCGGAGTCGTTCGGCGCCGTGTCCTCCGTGTTCGAGGCCGTGGCGCTCCAGGCCGCCGACATGATCGAGCGGCACTCCCTGTGCGAGTCCACCGCCCTTGAGGTCGTGTTCCCGTGGTGGAGCCGCAACCTCTTCCTGACTGACCTGGCGCGCCGTAACGGCATCTCCCCCAGTGACGTGACCCCGCGCATGGTGCAGGACCTGTTCAGCCCGCTCGGCGTGCGTATCCAGTGGGCGCGCGGCCTGGCCCCGGCCGTCCCGACCGAGATCGGCGCCAAGACCCCGGCCACCGTCTGGCCCGAGACCGTCAAGTTCCTCATGTACCCGGCCGGCAGCCTCCAGATCGGGCGCGGCGAGGAGGTCAACCTCGGTGCGATCCACGACTCGACGAAGTTCCGCACGAACGACTACACGGCCCTGTTCACCGAGGAATGCAGCACGCTCATCGACCGGTCCGTGGACACGCGGCTCGTGACCGTGCCGGTCTGCCCCAGCGGTGAGACCGGTGCGCAGACGCTGATGGTCTGCGGCGCGGGCAGCTGACCCCCTGAACGTGGCGGGCCCTGGTTGGGGGCTTCCCGGGGCCCGCCACCTCCCTCATCACACACATGGAGGTGGGCGATGCCGCCCGCAGGTCTGAGTAAGGCGGTCCAGGCCATCCCGGGCAGGCCGCTTCCCCATGGCATCCTCGGCGGCTGCGCCTCGGTGGAGGAGGTCAAGGACCCGCATGAGCTGATGGGAGTTGAGTGGCTGGCTCTCGGCTGCTGCCCGGTACTCGACTGGCAAGACCCCTGCCTCACGGAGGAGTCCCTCGGCGACGAAAGCCCCGGGGCCTCGCAGGAGAAAGAGTTCTGCCGCCCCCAGACGGAGCACGCCGCCCCGTTCACCGTGTACGCCGGTTCAGAGTGCTCCGCGCTCGGCTGGTCCTACAAGGAGGCGCGGGCCCAGGCCGTAGCTTCCCTTGAGCTCGGGGAACAGGCCGCGATCGAGGCCGGGTTCATGCGGCTGAAGCTCACCCGGGACGCCGTCGACCTGACCCCGCCCGAGGGGCCGCTGTCGATCGCCCAGGGCGTTGCCGTCCTGGAAGGGTGCCTGGCCGAGTCGTACGGCGGCATCGGCACCCTGCACGTCCCCGCCGGCGCTGCTGCGCTCCTGGGGTGCTGCAACCTCGTACGGGAGAACCCGGAAACCGGGAACCTGCGCACCCTCGCCGGGAACTGCGTCGTCATCGGGGCCGGTTACTCGGCGATGAACGCCGGCCCGGGTGGCATTCCTGCGGAGCCGGGCACGGCGTGGCTGTACATCACCGGCCCGCTCCTCATCCGCCGCGGCCCGGTCGACGTGATCCCGGACCGGCCCGGCCCGTCGGTGAACATCCGCAACAACGACCGCCAGGTCCTCGCCGAGCGAACCATCGTCGTCGCCACTACGTGCACCGTCTGCGCGGTGCAGATCCGAGTCTGCGAATGATCCAGCTGATCCGTATCCGCCCGACACCGGCCCTGCTCGTCGAGTTCGCGAAGTGGGCGGTCGCCCAGCGGCCGAAGGTCGACACCGTCGGCCTCCACGAATTCGGTGTCCCCCCGCGGCTGTTCGCTGGCATGCCGGAACGCCTCCTCATCGGCTCGACCGTCGACGGGCACCGGTACGTCTCCCCCGAGGAGGATGCCACCCTGGGCCACCCGGCACCGGGCGCCAGTGGCCCGGTGGTCCCACCCGTTGCGACTTTGGTGGAGGAGAGCGGGCCGGAGACCATCATTCCGCTCCACCGCCCCGACCGCTCCCGCCAGCTCGCCGAGACTTCGGGCCTTGAGCAGCTGCTCGGCACGGCCGTACCCGAGCCCTCCACCGGCGCAGCCACCCCGAACAGGGACCGAAGTGACTCAAGTCCCGAAAAGGACGAACCGCCGTACGAGTGCGGCTCCTGTCCCCGCGAGTTCACCACCGAGCGCGGCAGGGACCACCACCGACGCCTGAAGCACCCGGAGGAGCCGGATGCCGGTTGAGCCTCTGCCCTGTGAGCCGGGCGGCGGCACCGGGGAGCCATCCTCGTCCTGCTGCGCCCCTTCGATCACCTCGGTGCCGCTGTGCCGCGAGGACGGCACCCCGCTGCTCCTGGTCCTCCGCTCGTCCTGTGTGTGCGACGGCGCCGCAGCGACGGACCCGGAAGTCGCTGGCTGGATCGATCCGGCCACCGGCACCTACACGGCCGGCCCCGCTCCGGCCGGTTCGGGGCCGTGCCCGTCGAGCGACTGCGCGAGCGTCTCCGTCCTGCAGCTGTGCGACAACACCCCCGACGGGCAATGCAGCCCGTTCCTGCGGCACATGGTCCACGACTGCGACGGGCAGGTCACGACGGCCACAGACACCGCCCTGGACGGCACCCCGTACACACCGGCCGGGACGGTCGGGGACTGCGACGACTGCCGTTGCCCGGACATCCCCCTTTGCCCTCAACTCCTGGGCCTCTCGGGGCCGGAGCTGTGGACCATGCCGGTGGGCACCGAGTCCCTCGCGGTGACCATTGCATGCGGCCCGGTCACCATCACGGACTGTGCCGGTAACGCGACCGTCGTCAATGAGTGTGGGGCTTCCTTTTCCTGGGCGGCGCCGCCGGCCGAGTGCAGCCCCGGAACCCTGTGCGGCCCGGTCACGATCGACGTCGCCGAGGGCGCAGCCGCGTATCTCAACTTCCTTACTCCGTGCGCTCAGGGCGACGCGTCTTGAGCCAGATCACGAACAATGCGATGGGGGCTGGCCATGGCCGTCGGCGGTAACTTCACATCCTGCAACTGCGGGCCCGACAGTGCGGCCTGTACATCCCCCACCGAGCCGGTCGCGACCGTAGGCCTGTGCCTCGCCGACGGGACACCGATCGCCGTCACAGTCGTACGCGACTGCGCTGGCACGGTCACCTCCGAAGGGTGGCTCAACCTCACCACCGGGACGTGGTCGGACGGCGCGCCCCCGGCCGGGACGATCGCGTGCGGCAACCCCCGCAGCATCGCCGTGAGCGGGACCTTCTGCGACGTCGACCCGGCCACCGGCGAAGTCCTCGGCCTGGTCCTGATCGAGTACTCCTATGCCGCGGACGGGTCGATCGCCGCGGTGCGCCTGGTCGACGCGGTCACCGGCGCCACGTACACCCCGCAGGGGGAGGTGACGACGTGCCCGGCCGGGGTGGAGCAGCCCGAGCGGGACATGGTGCAGCTGTGCGACCTCACCGACGCCGAGTCCGGCGCAGACCCGATGCCGGTGGCGTTCCTGCGGGACTACCAGCGCGACGAGAACGGCCAGATCACCGGGCACTCCGACTACACGCTGGACGGGGCCCCGTACGTCCCGACTGGCACGGTCGGCGTCTGCCACCCGCCCGAGGCGGAGCCGTGCGCCTCCACGGTGCAGACCGTGAAGCTGTGCGACCTCAATCCCGACGTGGCTCCGGACGAGGACGGCCGCCGCTGCGCCGTGCCGTTCCTGCGACACATGGTCCATGACTGCACCGGCGCCCTCGCCGAGATCCGCGACACCGCTATGGACGGCACCACGCCGTACACCCCAGTTGCGGTCGTCGACTGTGGGAGCGGTGGCGTCCCCGCCCTGTCCGAACTCCTGTGGCCGCAGTCAGGCATCGCCGAGGACCCGGCCGGCGTGGCGCGGCAGGACTTCATCTACACGATCACCAACCCGCAGACGCAGGACGTCGCGGAGGTGAGGCTGCACGCGAGCAGCCTTTCGCCCGGCGGCTGTGGCACGTATGACCCGGCTGCCCCGGTCTTCAACAACCCGACCACATACACGCTCACCCTGGACGCCGCGGCGCAGGAGATGAGCACGTTCCGGCTCGACCTGCTGGACTTCGACACCTTCGAGGGCGTCACCGGCCTCAACCCGGTCCCGTCCCGTGTCGAAGGGGATGTGACGTGGTCCGGGACGACGATCACGGCGAACGTCAGCAACATCACCGCCCATGTGTACTGGGACAACCCTCCTGAGAAGATCAGCTACCGGTACGGCAACACCGGCGGCGGACGGGCCTGCTCCGGCGTCGCGTTCCAGGGCATGACCCTTATCCCCGGGGGCTGTTGCGGCTGCGGCTCCGGGGCGCAGGAGCCGTGCCGGGACACCAGTGCACTGCTGCTGTGCGACGTCACCGGCCGACTCCTGACCAACGACATCTTCGACTCCGCGCCACTGGCCACCGGCCCCACCCGTGGCACCCTGCCGAACGGTGTGACCTGGTCCGTCAACTGCGGTGTATGGGCCGGGTCGTCCAGGCACTACATCTTCGGCACCGGGAAACCGTTCCCGGCAGGCCCCCAGGTATGGACTGTCGACAGGCCGGCGGCGCTGCGCTTCGGTGTGGCCAACGTCGACAGCGCGTCCCTCGCGGAATGCATGCGGCTCCCGGCGACCGTTGTACCGGAGTCCATCCACCCCAACCACGTGTGGGACCCGGCGCAGCGCACGCTGTGCGCCACCGGAAGCACCGCCGGGTCTGACGTCTCGGTCTTCACCACGACCGAGCCGGTCACGTCGCTGGAGCTGGCGTCCGTCAACCAGGCGTCCGGCATCGGTACTTCGTTCATTCAGGTCACGGTCGAGGAGACGCCGCAGCAGTTCTTGCGGACCGTCGTCACGGACTGCGAGACCGGCGAGATCGTCTCCGTCACCGACGCCACCCTGGAGGGCGACCCGTACACGGTCGTCGGCGAGGTTGGCCAGTGCCAGGCCACGGGCGGCGGCAGTACGTCGCCGGAGCAGCGTGTCGACGTTGAGACGGCGCTTCTGTGCATCCGCGACGAGACCACCGGGGACGTCCTGGGCCAGGTCCTCGTAGAGCGGGTGTATGACGACCAGAGTGGCGACCAGGTCGCGCAGCGGATCACGGACCCGACGACCGGCGACCCGGTCGAGCTGCCAGCCGGGGCGATCCTGGCACGCTGCCCGTCTCCGGACCGCATCACCCGGCAGATCTGCGTCGTGTCTTCCGGGCAGACCGAGTTCCTGACCAACGCCGGTAACGCGACGACGGGGCAGGACACGGATTGGCAGTGGGCTCCGGACCTCTCCGGTACCTGGTACCCGATGTACGAGGTCGCCCCCAACGGGCTGTGGACCGTCACCGACCCTGCACCGAACAAAGCGCATTGGGTGTCACCGCACGCGAACAAGGGCGTCTGCTCACCGAACCCGGCCGCGGCCCCGAACGTGACCGCGACCTGGTACACCCGCGCCTCCTGGAACCTGCCGACGGATGTCGACCCGGAGACGATCCGGATCGCCGCGACGGTCCTCAATGCGGACAACGACGTCGTGCAGTGGCGCCTCAATGACGGGCCGTGGCAGCCGGTTGCCGGCGGTCAGTTCGGCCCACCGGCCTGGGGTTTCCCGCCGACCGCCGTTCCTGGTGGCCGGGCTGGGCAGAACGAGGTCATCGTCCAGATCCTGGAGACACAGCCGCCGTCCTCGGTGCCGTGCCCGAACGGGAATCAGGCCGGGATGATCCTCCACGTCGTGGCGACGTACGACCACGGGCCGCGCGTCTGGACGCAGGTCATCGAGGACGGCCGGGTCTACTACCTGGACGAGACCGGTACCCGGCAGGACGCCATCCCGGACGGGCAGCGCATCGTCCCCTGCGGTGGAGGGGCTGGCGGGGAGTGCTGCCCGCAGCCCGAGTGCCGCGACAGCACGACGCTCCTGCTGTGCGACGTGCCGGCAGACGGTGAGCCCGAGCCCACGGTCACGGACACTGCGCCCGGCCCGTACTACCCGTATCCGACCGGCCTGGCCATGGCGGGTGCACAAGCGCTGTGGGACGGCGGCGCCCTCACCGTCCCGCCGGGCACCGGGCCGCAGGCCGGTACGACCGGGACCGTGCGCACCCTGGCCGCGACGCTGCAGGCCCCGCGCCCGGCGTGCGACACCGGGACTGCTCACGTGACGGTGTCGGTCGACGTCAAGCAGCTCGGCCCGGACACCGGATGCGCCGTCACCGGCGCTGTACGCCTCTTCAACGGCACGACACCGGTCGCTACCGTCCTCCCGCCCAATAACGCCGCGGTTGGCTGGTCGGGCACGCTCACCGTGGAGGCGGACGTCCCGGCCGCCGACCTGGCCGCCGGGAACGTCACCTTCTTCGTGGCGCTCGACACCTACGACGACTCGCCGCAGGCATGCCCCGGCACCCCGCGTAAAACGTCGTGGGAGCTGTCCGGGGTCACCGCGGCTGTCGCCTACGAACAGACGGGCTGCGCCCCGCAGTTCCTTCGCACCGTCACGGTGGACTGCGAGACGGGTGCAGTCCTCACCGTCACGGACACCACTCTCGGCGGCGACCCGTACACGGTCACCGGAGAGGCCGGCGAGTGCACAACTGGCGGCGGCTGCTGCCCGACGGAGAAGTGCCGCGACACCAGCACGGTCCTGCTGTGCGACCTCGACCCGGAGTGCCAGGCCGGCATCGAGCCGACCGCGACGGACGAGCCGAACCCGGCGAGCTACAACAACTGGCGTCCCGGCACCGTGCCGACCTGGTGCCACCTGGACACGCCAGGGCAGGGCGCACCGGTATGGACCGGCGGGTCCGTCGTGCTGGGCCCCGACACGAAATGCGCGACCGCCTCGGGCGGTGACACGCACCGCGTGATCGGTGTCCACCTCGCGGCCGGGTCTCCGTCGCTCACGGGCACGGTGGACGTGACGGTGTCGCTGCGGGTCACGAACCAGGGGCCCAACCCCGGCTTCCATGGCGACGGCATGTTCGGGCTGTGGGACGCGTCCGCCGGACCGTCCCGCATCAAATACGTCGCTGTGCCGGGGAGCGCTCCGGTTGGCGCGGTCTACACCCTGACCCTGACCGCGGCCGTCCCGGCGGCGGCGCTCGCGGCGGGTGACATCGTCGCAATTCTGGACCTGGAGACCTACCACGGCGCCGGGCCCAAGGCGTGGAAGGTCGACCAGTTCACATGGTCGGCGGAGGTTCCGGCGGTCGAGTGCGAGGCGCAGTTCCTGCGTACGATCGTCAAGGACTGCGCCACCGGGGCCACCGTGTCGGTCGTCGACACCACCCTGGACGGCGAGCCGTACGAGGTGACCGGCGACGTCGGCCAGTGCACCCCGGCAAGCGGTGGTGAGACCCCGCAACCAGACCTGTGCCAGGCCACCAACGTGATCGAGGCATGCAGGTGCGACGACACCGACGGCGACGGCGTAGCGGACACCGACTACGTCGAGCTCCTGGCCGTCGACTGCGAAGGCGCCCTCACGAGCATCGGCACGTACACGCCGGACCTGTCCGCCCCGTACACGCCGGTCGCACCCGTGCCGTGCGAGATGGGCGGCGCGCCGTCAGCCACGGGCGTCCAGCCGCGCCGCGTCGAGCTCACCGCGGGCGAGACATGGAACGTGCTCGCCTGGCCGACGCTCCAGTCCGTCACCGCTGTCGCCCGAGGAACCGGCACGATCACCACCGCCGACGGCACATCCAGCCTCATGACAGGGGAGAGCGTCACCTGGTCCGTGGCCCGGGATGATGACGCGCTGCTTACCGGCCCGCTCACGATCACCGCCGACACCGGCACCATCGCCGTGTCCTTCACGACGGGAACGACTCTCTAATGGGCGATTGCTGCTGCTCCGCAGGCGGTACGCGGGTGTACCGGACCGATCCGACGGTCGACCCGGACCCGTGCAATGCCGTCTCCCTCACCGCGGACGGGCTTCTCGCCCCGCGCACCGAGCTTGCCGGGATCGCGCCCGGCGGAGCCGCCGGGGCTGCCAGGTCCGTGGATATCGACGTCACTGCCCCGGCCGATGGGACGTGCCCGCAGGCGTGGCAGGTCGGGGCCCGGCTCACCCCCGTGATCGGGCAGACATCCGGCGTCGTGGCCCTTCAAGATGCCCCCTACGACACGTGGGTCCCGGTCACCGGGGCCGAGCTGACGCTGCCGGAGGCAGGCGTCTACGAAGTGATCGCCGACATGCAGGGCGGTGTAATCATGGTGGGCAGTGTCTCCAACGCGATCCTCCAGGCCAGGCTCTTCGACGTCACCGCCAACGCCGCGGTCCCGCTCAGTACGCGGAGCATCCTCCTCTTCGCTGCCACGCCCGCCGACGGCGTCACACACACCCTCCACAGCAACGCCTCGGCAGCGGCGCTCTACCAGGTGGCGGGGAGTACGCCGATTCGAGTTGAGGCACTGAAACGTGTCGACAGCGGAACCACGACCGCTGAGGCCGTCTGGGCCACGAACTTCCGCTTCAAGAAGGTCTCGGACTGATGGCCCGGGGCGTGGGCCCCATGACAACCGCATGGCGTGTCACCTCCACCCTCACTCTCTGACTCCAGCGGTCGCCCCACCACGGGTGCGGCCCCTTAAGGAAGGACCCGAGCCCATGGCCGGAACCGTCGGCAGTGTCTCCCTCCCCGACACCGATCCCATCGTCCTGTGCGACGACGACGGCGCAGGGACCGTCACCCCGTTCCTGCGCCGCTACACCCCCGCGGGCGCCGCTCCCGCCGTCGTCGACACGGCACTGGACGGCACCACCCCGTACACCGTGACGGGCACGGTCGGTACCTGTGCGCCGGTCTCCGCACCGGACGCCGAGGTGAGCACTGCCCTGCACCGGTACGCCGCTGCGGCGACCCCGGACCTGAAGGCCATGTATCCGGGTCTGCAATCGGCCACGGTGACCGTGCTCGCGGGGACGGTGGCGGTGACGACCACGGGCGCGGCCGGCCAGCCCGTACCGGCAGGCGTGGCGCTGACCTGGAGCACCAATGACGATGACGACTCGTCGCTGGGCGCGCTGTCGCTGAGCATCCCGGCCAGGGCTGACGTGCTGGTGAGCGCGACCTACAAGGCGAGCACCGCGGGCTGATCCGGCGCCGCTCGCCTGCCCAACCCCTTTCAACGGCCCAGGAGGCCCCTCATGTCAGGTACGGGAGCAGCGCTGTCGCTGGACTGCCCGACCACGCTCTCCAACGAGTGCTGGAAGATCCCCGGCTACCGGTATGTGTCCTACGACAACTCGGCGTCCACGCCGTGCGGTGTCTCGGCGATCAACGGCACGGTGGCCGGGATCTGCGACCGGCCGCATGTGCGCGTCACGTCGTGGATGATCAACGGCAGGAACGTCGTCCAGGATCCGTTCACTGACGGCTGGGACCTGTGCGGTATTCCGTTCCTGTCTGATCTGGCCGCCACGATGAACACCTGGGATCCGTTCGCCGGCGGCTGGACCGTCGCCGCCAGCGACGCCTGCGCGTACTTCGTGCGCTCCCGGGCGCTGCCGCCGACCGGCACGAAGTACGGCGTCCTCACCGCCGTTGACATCGACACCAGCCAGACCATCACGTTCACACCGGTCGATACCGTCGTCGCGGACACCTACTACCGGCGTATCACCGAGGTGGACTGCGACGGCAAGACGACGACACGGTGGACGAACGATGCCGGGGCCACCGTCCAGGCCCCTGACCCGGCCCAGATCGTGGAATGCACCGTCCAGGTCACCCCCGGCGCCCGGGTCACACCGACCCAGCGTGTACGGCCGCGCGTAGCCCGGTACACCGGCACGGCCAGCTCGACGAGCATCGACGCCATGCCGGCCGACGTTCAGTCGATGACCCTCACCGTCCTTGCCGGGGCAGTTCGTGTGCGGGCGGCGGGCTCCGGAGCGACGAACAGCAGCGGCCCGCCGAAGTACGGCGACGACGTCACGGTCCCGGCCGGTATCACCCTCACCTGGGCTGTCGACGGCGACTCCAACGACCTTGCCCTCGACGGGAGCCTGCTCTTCACGGGGACCGCGGCGGGCGCTGACTTCCTCGTCCACTGGACCGAGCATACCTACACGGACGCCGACTGATGGCCACCTCCAGCAGCATCCGCATCACCGGGGACGGGCTTGCTGTCCTCGCAGGCACTGTCGACCTTCAGCCGACCGCGTCCGGTACCTGGACGAACACCGGTTTGGAGCTGACGCTCCCCGCCGCCGGCGTCTACCACCTCGACGCCTCGGTGCGCGGGGCCCTCACTGGCAGCAGCGTCGTCAACACGTGGATCATGGCCCGATTCTGGGACGTCACCGCCGGAGCCATCGTGCCGAACAGCGAGGTTCTGGTGCACCAGATCTCCCTGAATAGCGCAGGCGCGGCGGTCACCGGCGGCAATCAGTACGGGGTGATCAGCATCCGCTACGCCGTGCCAGCCGCACGCCTTGTGCGGCTCCAGGCCGCCCGTGTGAACGGTGCCGGGGCTTCAGCCTCCGCCGCGATCGTGTCCGCCGACAACGGCCGCACGACACTGCGCTACGAGCGGGTCGCATGAGCGCGGCTGGCATGCGCGTCCTCGTGGCCCTGCCGGTGTACAGCGCCCTACCCACGGGGGCGTTCGTCACCAGCCGCGAGTACGTGCAGCACCTGGCCGCGGCCGGCCACCAGGTGCACGTGGTGACCACGATCAAGGAACCCGGCGTCCCCCGCACCGAGGGCGGGGTACGGGTCTGGCCGCTGCGTGACTGGCGGCGCGCGGTCCGGGCCGCGCGGCCCGAGCTGCTGATCACGCATCACGGCGACCGGAAGGCGGCCCGGATCGTGTCTCTCGTGTCGAGCGTCCCGCACCTGCTGATGGTCCACGGCATGGCCGCCGACCGAGACCTCGGCGCTCCAGGGCTGGTGTGGTTCCCGTCCGAGGCATGCCGCGTCCACTACCCCGGCCACGGCGGCCGGGTCCTCGTACTGCCGCCGCCGATCGAACCGGGCCGCTACCGAACCACCCCCGGCACCATGGTCACCCTGAATGGCTCCACGGCCGCGAAGGGCGCCGACGTCCTGGCCCAAGTCGCCGCACGCATGCCGGAGACACAGTTCCTGCTGGTGCGCGCGGCCGGCCATACACCCGGTGCGCTCCCGCCGAACGTGATCGTCGCCGACCGTACCGACCCGCGGCACGTCTACGCCCAGACACGAGTGCTGCTCATGCCGTCCACCACGGAGTCCTACGGCAGGGCCGGGGTGGAGGCCATGCTGTCGGGCATCCCTGTCCTCGCGGCTCCGCTGCCCGGAATGCGTGAGGCGTTCGGAGACGCGGCCACGTACATCCCTCGCGAGGACACCGGCCGCTGGGTGGCCGAGCTCCGTCGGCTCAACGATCCTGCGGTGTACGCCGCGGCGTCGGCCCGGTGCCGTGCCCACGCCGACAGTCTCGACTACGCCGGGAACCTCCGGGCGTTCGAGGCCGCGTGCGGCAGCCTGCGCCCCCGGCGCCCCCGACCCACGGGTCCGGCTGTACGCCCGCCCGCACCGCCCAGGAGCAGGCGGCGGACAACGGTCGCGTGACTGGGGTCCTTGACGGATAGACTCGTTTACGGATGCCGCTGGTTTTGGGCCGGGCCAACAACGTTCTGTTGGAGGCCACCCGTGCCGGCACCCCTCATTTCGAATGCGGCCACTGTCCGCGTGACCCGTGTTGACGGCTGCGGTCGTCCTGTCTGCGGTGACGACGCCAGTTTCGTGACCGAGTGCTTCGCCACCGTCCAGATGGCCGCGAATGTGGAGGATGGCGAGGACATCACGTTCAAGGCGGCGAACGGCAAGCAGTGCGGGTTCAAGAAGGGCTGCCCGACTTTGAACGGGTATGACCTGACTTTCACCTTCTTCCAGGCGTCGCCGGAGCTCGTCGAGCTCATGACCGGCAGCCCCGTGTACTACGACTACAACGGCCGCCCGATCGGCTACGACGACTGCTCGATCCCCTGCAAGTCCGGCTTCGCCATGGAGGTGTGGACGGAAGTCCTCGGCGAGGACGTCTGCGAGGAGGAGGCAGCGGAAGGGGCGTGGGTGTACTTCCTGCTGCCCTGGGTGACCAACGGGATCCTCGGCGACCTGGAGCTCGGGGCCGAAGCGGTGAACCTGGAGCTGACCGGCTCGACCCGGGCCGGTGGGAAGTGGGGCGTCGGCCCGTACGACGTCCAGGCCCAGGACAAGGCTGGCACCCCCGGCCCGATGCTCACCCCTCTGGCATCCTCCTGTCACCGCCGAACGTTCTTCACCTCCGTGGAGCCGCCCGAGCCGGACAGCACGTACATCCCGGTCATGGGCGACTACTGCATGGCGTCCTGATGGCCGAGTACGACCTGGTCGTCCCGGTGCGGGAGGGCGCCGCCAACCGGCAGCTGCGGTACGCGCTGCGGTCGTGGGCGGCGAACCTCCCGCACCGGCGGGTGTGGCTGGTCGGGTACCGGCCGCCGTGGGTATCCGGTGTGGGGCACATCCCGACCCGGCAGACCGGCACCAAGTACGCCAACACCACGGTGGCGGTGCGGGCTGCGATCGAACATCCCGGCGTCACCGAGCGGTTCATCCTGTGCAATGACGACTTCTTCGTGATGGAGCCCCAGCCGGCCGAGCTGCCGGTGTACCACCGGGGCCCGGTGCGGGACGTGGAGGCGTACTACGCGACGCGCGGGAACGGGGCGTACCTCCGGGGGCTGCGTGAGACCCGTGACCTCCTGGTGGGCCTCGGGTATGAGGACCCGCTGTCGTACGAGCTCCACGTCCCGCTCCCTGTCGAGAAGGCGGGCATGCGGCATGCGCTGGATACCGGCCGGCACCTGGACGTGCTGCACAAGCGGACCGCGTACGGGGTGCTCGCGGGGATCGGCGGTGAGCGCATGGCCGACGTGAAGGTCATGGACCGCAGGTCCGCGCGGTTCGGTACGAACACGCGGTTCCTGTCGACGATGCCGGATTCCTTCACCAACGGGCTGGTCGGGCAGCACATCCGCCGGACGTTCTTGCAGCCGTGCGAGTACGAGGGCCGGGGGCGGCGCTGATGCCGGCCCAGGTCGGCCCGTGCGAGCCGTGGCCGTTCGTTCCCGACTGCTGCCAGCTCCCGGAAGGGGTCGAGCAGGAGACCATCGACCGGCAGCGGGCCGTCGCGACGAGCATCCTGTGGGCGCTGTCCGGGCGGCGGTGGGGCCCGTCCTGCCCCATCACGGTGCGGCCGTGCCGAAAGAGCTGCCTCGACTCGGGCTCGTCTGCCGTGCAGGGGGCGACGGGCGGGCCGTGGATTCCGTACCTCGGCCGTGACGGGGTGTGGCGCAACGCGAGCGTGTGCGGCTGCGCCAGCGACTGTTCGTGCTCCGAGCTGTGCGAAGTCCGGCTCGAAGGCCCGGTGCACGACATCGTGTCCGTTCAGGTCGACGGCGAGACCCTGCCCCCGGAGTCGTACCGGGTCGACGGCCCGGGGCTCCTGGTGCGCACGGACGGCGAGTGCTGGCCCGACTGCCAGGACATGGCCGCGCCGTGCGGCGAGGAGGGGACGCTCTGCGTCACCTACCGGATCGGGTTGCCGCTCGACGCCGCCGCGATTGCCGCGGTCAGCGCGCTGGTCTGCCACCTGGTGAAGGACTGCTCGGGCGGCTGCGGCTGCAAGCTCGCATCGAACCGGAACCTGTCCCGCCTGTCCCGGCAGGGAGTCGACCTCGAATTTGCGGACCCGACGCTTCTGTACTCGGAGATGCGGACCGGGATTCCGGCCGTCGACCTGTGGCTGATCGCCGTGAACCCGTACCGGCAGGCGTCGCCGGGCCAGGTTTTCAGCCCGGACTACAAGCGGCCCCGTACCCAGATCTGGCCGTAGGAAGGAACCCCCTGTGCCGCTCCAGCCCCTGGCCATCCACGAGGCCGCGCAGGACCTCCTGGACTGCGTGTGCGTCACCCTCGACGACCTGGCCACCCGGATCAAGGACTATCCGGGCTGCCCGACCGCCAGGCGCTGCCTCGTGCCGGGCCTGCCCGCCTGGGACAGCTGCGAGGACCCGTGCACCGGCGACGCGGGCGGCCAGCTCACGGTCAACCTGTCCCGCATGTACGCCTCGACGGACTTCCCCGCCGAGGACCACAGGCCGCAGAACGTCCGCGGCTGCGTGCGGCCGTTGTCGACCGCCGTGGAGCTCGTCGTCACGGTCTTGCGGTGCGCGCCCGGCCCGACCGAGGACGGCTGCCCGCCGTCGTGCGAAGACCTGGAAGCCGCCGCCACCATCCTCGACATCGACGCCGTCGGCGTGTTCAACGCGATCACGTGCTGCCTGGCCGCCACCGGCGGGCGGCGGCGCGGCCGGCCGTACATTCTCGGCCGCCAGCAGACCCTCGGCCCGCAGGGCGGCTGCGTCGGCGTCGAGCAGCGCGTCACGATCGCGCTCCCCGGCTGCGGATGCCCGCAGGGGGACGTCTCGTGAGCGTCGAAGTGCGGATCGAGCCTGGCCGGATCGCCCGCCTGTTGCGCGCCCGGGGCGGCATCGCCTACCGGAAGATGAGCCAGCGCACGGAACGCGTTGCCCGGATCGCTGAGAGGGAAGCCCCGGGCAGGATGGGCGAGTACATCACCTGGAGGGTCGTCGAAGGGCCGCGCGGCCTGGAAGGCGTCATCAAGTGCAACCACCACGCGGTCCACTACGTCCTGAACGGCACCCGCCCCCACCTGATTAAGCCGCGCCGCGCGAAGGCGCTGCGGTTCGAGGTGAATGGCCGGGTGGTGTACACGCAGCTCGTCCGACACCCCGGCACGAAACCGAACAACTTTCTCGGTAGGGCACTACGCCAGGGGCGTTGACGCCCGCAACGTATTGGTGAAGGCGGGCTGATCAGTCTTCGACGACCCGCGCCGCACCCTGCGGCTTGCCCGCGGCCGGGTAATCGTCCGAGTTCAACGCCCAAGCCCACGTCACCGAGCGAGGAAGAGGAAACGACGGCCTCGCTTCCCCACGGGACGAGGTCTGCGTTGTTGCTGAGGCAAGACGCCTGGAAGAGGCTGATGACCGTTGAGGTGCGCGCGAGCGACCTTAATGAAGATGCCGATCGCATGCTCCAGCTCATTGTGCGCCTCTGTGGAACGGTCCGGATCGGGTTTCTTCTCTTCTCTCTCTGGCCAGTGGCCAGCATTGGAAAGTCTGTCGTGGAGCGCTTCGGCTAGCCTCTCTACCTTCTCTGCCGCCCTGGTTACGCCCCCTACCGGGCCTTCCAGACATACGACCGCGGCGGCCTCCAAGACGGGGGCGGGGGCATTCGCTTGGTTGATCCAGCTGGTCAGCTTGCTCGTAATTTCCGGAATGAGCCCGATCTCTTTCATGGGGACCAACAGTCCCGATCGGTCATCCACATTGAATCCGCCCGCTGGCTCTGCATGCTCATCCAGTTGCTTTGCTGCTTCGAGGACGTGGTGTGTTCGAGCAAGGTAGAGGCGAGTGCTGGAGACGAGTTGGGCGTATGCCTCACGTTGGGGGGCACGTCGGGCCGCCTCCAGAGTGGTCTGGTAAGAGGATTGCGCAGTCTCCAGAGCGGTCTGCTTGGCTGAACGCGTTTGGGATCGGCCTACGTGGTAGGTGAGGGTGCCGACTAACAGCGTGATCGGACCGTTGATGAGTGCGGCTGCGACGACGGGTTCCATGGCGTGAAATCATGCCGTATTCGGTCAGGATGGGGCATGGAAACGGCGCGACTTCCATCGCCGGAACCCCGAATTTGCCAGCAGCATCCCCCTCGGGGAGCGGGGTCGTTCCTCGTCTACAGCTACCCTCGTTGGTACGCCGCTGGTTGTGGGCCGGGCGAGGAGCGGAAGACAGGAAGCCGCCTGTGCGCAAGACATTTGCCCTCAACACCGAGCCCCACGTCGCCGTCATCGGCGAGACGGAGCTCCTGTTCCAGCCGGAAGTCATGGGCGACGACTTCATGGACTCCTACGCCGAGCTGCGGGAGGCCCGCCAGGCCGAAGGCGTCGACTTGGACGACATCGAGGACGCCGACCCTGCCGTTGTCCGTAAGTCGAACCGCGGGCTTCGGGTGTTTTTCGCCCGGCAGATGCTGCCGGAGTCCGCCGTGCTGTTCCTCCGCCTCAACGTCGTCAAGGCCGACAAGGTGCTGAAGTCCTTCCAGGACCTGGAGGAGGCGGAGGCGTACGCGGCGAAGCAGAAGGGGGCGCGCATCGTCGACGAACTGCGGCTGCCGCCCCGCGTCCTGGCCGAGCTGCTGGAGTGGATCGTCGAGCTGTACGGGGGTGGTGACGCCCGCCCTACTACGTCGTCCAGCGGCTCCTCGACAGCATCGCGGCCAGCTGGGACTCGTGGGACGGGGCGCTCGCCCTCCAAGGCATCGACCCGCACACGTGGACGCTGAGGCGGATGCTGAACGCCGCCGAAGCCGCAATGGACCAGGCGGCCGAGGACGACGCCGAGCGGCAGCGGAACCGGGCGAAGCTGTACGCGCCGCCCAAGGGCGTGCGACGGCGGCCGCCAGGCGGCGGGACGCGGCGCAGCACGGCCGGTATCAGCGCGAGCGATGCGCGGGCGCTGATGGTGCAGATGGCGGCTGAGGACGCGCGGTTTCAAGGCCGTGGGTAGCCGATAATCTGAAGATCACGGCAGGTCGTGGGCCTGTCTGCCGCTGGTTTTGGGCCGGGCAACCATCACGCGTTCGTGAGGTTGTTCGGTGGCTGGTGAGGACGAGGATTACGGGTCCGCCCGGATAACGATCAACCTCGACGACTCGGGGGTAGTCGGCGAAGCACGCGATCTGGGGTCGCGGATTCAGCGCGCTCTCGACCGTGCGACGAAAAACATTGGCCGTCAGATCCGGCGGAACATCCAGAACAGCTTGACTGCGGCTGGCGCGGTCAAGGTGAAGGTCGAACCGGATCTCGGCCGGTTCGAGTCCCAGCTCCGGACGGGGCTTCGCGGGCTGACCGCGTCGGTGAAGGTCGAACCGGATCTCGGCCGGTTCGAGTCCCAGCTCCGGACGAGGCTTCGCGGGCTGACCGCGTCGGTGAAAGTCGCCCCGGACCTCGGCCGGTTCGAAACTCAACTGCGGACCGGGCTTCGCGGCCTGGCCGATGCCAAGGTACGGGTGGTCCCGGACCTCGCCCGGTTCGAGAGCCAGCTCCGGACGGGGCTGCGGGGGCTGCCGGACGCCACGGTGCGTGTCACCCCGGATCTCGCCCGGTTCGAGACTCAGCTCCGGGCAGGGCTGCGTGGCCTGACCGCCTCGGTGAAGGTCACCCCGGACCTCACCCGGTTCGCAACCCAGCTCCGGACCGCGCTGCGCGGCCTGGACGCGATCAGGATCCCGATCGCCCCTGACATGTCGCAGCTGAGGCGGCAGATCGAGAACGCAAGCTTCTTCGCGACTGCCGGCGCGGAGTTGAGCGTCCCGGTCACGCCGGACCTTGACGACTTCGTCGACCAAATCCGGGCCGCAGTTGCTGGCGAAGAGATCACGATCCGCGTCGTGCCGGACTTTGATGACTTCGACACGCGGATCCGGGCGCACCACGCCCCGGACATCACGGCAGACGTCAACCTGGATCTCGACAACGACCGCATCGCGCGGGCGTTGGGCGCCGTGGACAGCGCGGTCGCTCGGGCGGTTCCGGCGGTCCTTGGGGCTCTCAAGTTCGGTGCGATCGGGACGGCTGCTGCTGCGGCGAGCTCGGGTGTTCTGTCGCTCAGCGCGTCCCTCGCATCTGTAGTCGGCATCGCCGCCGCTGTTCCGGCAGCGATTGGCGGCATGGTCGTCGCGACCACCGCGCTGAAGCTGGCACTGTCTGGGGTCGGTGATGCGTTCGGTGCGGCACTGACCGAGGACGCGGAAAAGTTCGAGAAGGCGCTTGATGCGCTCTCGCCCGTCGCTCAGAAAGTGGCGCGGGAGCTGCGGGCGCTGCGGCCCGAGTTCGACGGGTTGAAGGACACAGTCCAGGACGCCTTTTTCAGGCCGCTGGTGGGGCAGATCACCGGCCTGGCCAAGGCCCTGGGCGGGCCCCTCAAGAGCGCACTGTCCACTATTTCTGGCCAGTTCGGGACAGCTGCTGCGCAGGTCTCGAAGTTCTTTCAGTCGGCAGACGGTGTCGCGGCTGTCAAGCAGACGCTCACGGGTACGACGGCGGTCACGAAGGGCCTGGCCGCTGCGATCAGTCCGGTAGTCGCCGGGTTCACCAAGCTCTCCGGCGTCGTCTCGGAAGCGTTCGGCGCGAAGCTGGGCTCGGCGATCGAGAGTGCGGGGGAGAAGTTCGGGGGCTTCCTGGCCGACGCGGCGAGCAGTGGTCGGGCGGTGGGCTGGGTTCGGGACGCGGTGTCGGTCCTCAGGGACCTCGGCGGCGTCGTCCGTAACGTGGGCGGCATCCTGCATTCTGTCCTGGGCGCGGCGGAATCCACCGGCGGCGGGCTGCTGAAAACGCTGCGGGACCTGACCGGGCAGGCCGCCGACTTCCTCAAGACGACGGCGGGCAGCTCTGCCCTCAACGGGCTGCTGTCCGGACTCGCCGGCGTCGGTGCGCAGATCGGCCCGATCTTCGAAGCGCTGGTCAAGCAGGTGGGGAAGCTCGCCCCCGCCCTGCTTCCCGTGATCGGCAAGCTCGGCGAGGCGGTCGCCACGCTCCTGGACGGGCTCGACCTGAGCCCGATTGCCAAGGGGCTGGCCCCGGTAGCCGACGGGCTACTGGAGGCGATCAAGCTCATCGCCCCCGTGCTGGGGCCGGTAGCAGAGGGGCTGGGGGACATCCTGGCCTCGGTCTCTCCGCTGCTGCCTGTGATCGGCCGCCTCGTCGCCCTGGTCGGCGATGAGCTCGCCTTCACCCTGAAGCTCCTTGCGCCCGGGTTGAAGCTGCTCGCCGAATGGGCGGCCGCGGCCCTGACCCCGGTCATCGAGCTTGCCGAGGGCGGGTTCCGGCTCCTGGCCAAGGCGGCGCGGGCGGCATGGTCCGTGCTGGGCCCGTTCGTGAAGCTGGTCGGCGAGGCCCTGGTGGCCGCGATGAGGAAGCTCGCGGAGAGCGGCATCATCACGAAGTTCTTCGACCTGCTGGGTCGTGCGCTTCGCACGCTGAAGCCGTTCTTCGACGAGGCCGCCCCGGCCGCGGTCCAGCTCGCCAAGGACCTGAAGAAGCTCGGCCAGGACGTGCTCGCGTGGCTCCTGCCCGCGCTCGGCCGGCTGAAGGCAGAAGTTGCTCCAGCGCTCGCCCCGCTGAAGGAGCTGGGCGGGGACGTCATGCGGGGGGTTGCGAGAGGGGCCGCGCTCGCAGGCCGCAAGTTCGCCGAGCTACTTACGCACGTGGCGCCGCTGGCCCGCGACCTGCTGAAGCTCGTCAAGCCGGTGGCCCAGATTGCGTTCGCGTTCCTGAAGATGCACGTCCTGGACGGGCTGCCGCAGAAGATGGACGCGCTCGCCTCAGGGCTGCGGACCGTGGGCAGCGCTGTCCTGGACGTGATCGGCGATGTGCTGAAGTTCGTCGGGGACGTCATCAACGCGTTCCAGTGGCTGTATGACGTCCTGGTCGGGAACAGCATCGTCCCGGACCTGATCAATGCCATCGTCAGCTGGTTCGCACAGCTGCCCGGCCAGGTCCTCGGGGTCATCTCCGGATTCGTCTCAGACGCAATCAGCTGGTTCGCCCAGCTGCCGGGGCGGATCGCGACATCACTGTCTCAGCTCGGTGTCGTGCTCCAGACCTCGATATCGGCAGGGCTGACGTCCGTCACCATCACCCTCCAGACGTGGGGGGCCGGCGCCCTGGCCTGGTTTGCGTCGCTGCCCACACGGATCTGGGAGGCCATGTCTTCCCTCGGCGGTCTGCTGGCCGGTCTGTTCTCCTCGGCGCTCAGTTCCGCGAGCACGGCCGCAAGTTCCGGACTCGCTCTGCTCACGGGCATGTTCGGGGGGCTCCCTGCCCGGATCTGGACAGCCCTTTCCTCCCTCCCGGGCAGGCTGTCCGCGCTCTTCCAAGCCGCCGGTGCAGCTGCACTCGGCACCGCCAGGAGCGGCGGGTCCGCCGTCGTCGGCTTTTTCTCCGGACTGCCCTCCCGTATCGCCGGGGCCCTGGGATCCCTCGGGTCGAGGATCGCCGGAGCGTTCCGGTCCGCGGTGGGGTCGGCGCTGAGCGCAGCAAATTCGCTGATCAGCAGCGTCGTAGCCCAGTTCGCCAGCCTGCCGGGGCGGATCGTTGCGTCGATGGGCGACATCGGATCCAAGATCATGGGGCGGATCAAGGGCGGCCTTCCCAGCAGCGTGCGGGGGCTGCTTCCGTTCGCGAACGGCGGGATCGTCACCGGCCCGGTCCCCGCGCTCGTCGGAGAGGCCGGGCCCGAGGTCATCATCCCGCTCACCCGGCCCGCCCGCGCCCGCCAACTCGCCGAGCAGTCCGGGCTTACGGACCTCCTGGCCGCGGCCAACGCCCCGCAGACGAAGGGGAGTGCGCCCCGGCCGGGCGCGACGATCACGAACCACTGGACGATCAATGAGGTAGGCGATGCCCACGTGACGGCCCGTCGTGTACTGAACCGCATGGTGATCGCGGCGGGGGTGGGCTGATGTTCACCGACTACCTGAACCTGGGCGGAGTCGAGATCTACAACAGTGCGCGCTTGGCGGCGTACCTGGAGTCGGTCGGCTCCGCGCTCGACAGCGGCGGGCCCTGCGGCTGCCCGACCTTCGACGCCGGGCACGTGGGGGATGAGCCGTACACCACCCCGTGGGACGACGAGGCACCCTGGTGGGATGAGGACGTACCGGAGTCCGCGGACTTCGCCGGCCTGCTCGTCTTGGACGTCGAGGGGATGGACGACCACCCGGTGACCAGGTCGGTCACCAGGGCGGTCGTTGGCGGGGCGGCGATCGGGAAGCCTAGGGTGCAGGCGCGCACGATCACAGTGACCGGGGTGCTCCTCGGCGCGACGTGCTGCGGGGTCGCGTACGGGCTGCGGTGGCTGGCGCAGGCCCTGTCCGGCTGTGCTGACGGGTGCGGCGGGGACTGCCTGACCGTGTACAACTGCTGCCCGCCCGAAGACGAGGACCCGGACAGTTTCGCGGAGCGGCACCGGCGGACACTGCGCCGCGCCGCGCTCACGGACGGGCCGCGCGTCATCGACCGCAACGGGAACGGCTGCACCGGCAGCGGCTCTTGCCAGAACGGCGCCGACCTCTTGACCGTGGAATTCGTGCTCACGGCCGGGCCGTGGCTGTGGGCGGACCCGGTGCCAGTCATTACCGCGCCTCTGCCGGGCGACGACGGGGAATGCATCACCTGGTGCATCCACGGCGGGCCGCCCCCGCCCGTCTGTATCGAGCCGGGGGACGGCCGGTGCGCACCGGGCACGGTCATGGCGCCGCTGACCGACTCGGCGGCCTGTGATGTGGCCTGGCCGGAGACGGAGCCCGTACGGGATCCGTGCGACGCGACATGCCGCCTGGCCGCATGCCCGGACCCGGAGTCCCTGTGCGCGGATGCTACGTGCCGGACCCCGACCCCGCCGCAACTCCCGCCGCCGGAAACCTGTTTCCGGCACGCCCTGGCCGTGAACACGGCGACGTACGAGCTGGACCTCAGCTCCTGGCCGCGCTGGTTCGGGGCGGTGCCGTTGATCGAGGTCAGCGCTGGGAGCAGCGACCTGCGTCGCGTCACCGTGACCCTGTATGAGCGGACGCTGGAGCACGAGGGAATGAGCTGTGAGGAGGTCGTGGAGCTGGAGCGCTGCAACCCGCACAGCACGTACGAGATCGGGTTCGTGGCGGCCGGGGGAACGATGACGCTGGACGGGCAGGTCGGACGCGCGAGCGTGGAGTGCTACGGCCGGTGCGAGACGACAATCGACGCCTACGGGCGCGAAGGCGGCCCCCTCGACTTCCAGTTGCTGAAGTGCGACCGGTACTGCGTCGAGATCGCGGCCGACGCCATCGTGCCGCCAGCCCCGGACGCCTCGGTGACGATCTCACTGTCCGGCCGAGAGTACTGAGGAAAGGGGAACTCTGATGGGTGAGTGCGCGTCGCATACGGCGCAGATCATCGACCGTGACGGGGCGGCCGTCGCGGGCACCGACGTGCTGGTGACCGTGGAGTGGTCCCGCGTCCTGGACGACCTGTCAGAGGCCAAGGCGGTCATCGCACCGGACGCGGACTGCTGCGCCGCGCTCTCCCGGGTCCGGACGTGGCGGCACAAGTTGGCGATCTACCGCGGCACCGATCCGGTGTGGGAGGGGCCGATCACCAGCGTGGAGTGGACCGTCGACGGGGTCGAGATCAGTGCCGTCGACATCCTGGCCTGGCTGGACCGCCGCACCCCGCACACCAGCCAGGAATTCGTGGACCACGAACTCGCCGACGTCGCCGCATGGCTGATCGACGACGGCTTCGCGCCGGACGACCCCGGGCACTCGGTCGAGATCGTGGACCCGTCCGGTATCCGCGGCCGCCGCGCCTACCGGGCCGACGTGGGGCAGATCGGAGATCACCTGCGGGACCTTGCCGCGACCGGGCTCGATTTCACCGCGCTGGGGTCGCGGATCCTGATCCTGCCTGAGGATCACTCCGCGCGCGTCGCATCGCTCAGCGATGCGGACTTCGCCGACGAGCTGGTCGTCGTCGAGGACGGGCTCGCGCTCGCGACCCGGTGGGTCGTCCACGGCAAGGACGGCGTGAAGGGGGTGGCTGGCGGTGTCCACCCCTACTACGGGCTGATCGAGCGCGTGGTGGAGGAGACCTCGATCCTGGACGCTGAGTCGGCGACGGCCGCGGCCCGGAGCCGGCTCGCCGCGTCGTCCCCGGCCCCGGTGTTCCTCGACTCCCAGGAAGCTGTGCTGTCCCCGGACGCGGGCCTGGACGTGGACGCCCTGGTGCCGGGGTGGTGCGTGGACGTCACCACGACGCAGACGTGCCGGACCATCTCCCAGGCCCTGAAAATTTCCACGGTCAAGGTCAAGGAGGACGGGGACTCGGAGACCATCAGCCTCCAGCTCACTCCGGCCGGGGTGGGTGGCTGATGGCGCTGCGAGGATCGGCCGCCCGCCGGTCGCCCGACAACCCGCTCGGGGGTGCGCTCCGTGACTTGGACCGGCGTACGAGGTCGATCGAGAACCAGCCGAAGACTGCCTCGGTGCCGGGCCCTCCGGGCCCGCCGGGCGAGCCCGGCCCGGAAGGCCCGCCCGGCCCAGCCCCGGCCGTCGCAGTCGTCGTCACTGGCCACGACGGCCGCGCCACTTGGGCGCTTGCCCCAGCTCTTCCCGCGCCGCCCGTCATCAGCGCCCTCGCGGTTGACCCCGACCGGGGCACGGATGGGCCGCTGACCGTGACCGCGGAGACGGTCACCGGCGCCGAGGTGACCGTGCGGGTATGGCGGGCTCGGCCTGTCCTCGGACTCGGCCTGCTGCCCGCCGTCCCGGCAGCTGGGGTACATGTCCACCTGACCGCAACCCTGGCCCTGGCGCCCGGTACAGAGGATGACGCGCCGGGCGAGAGTTAGGCTCTTGGGAGTCGCTGGTTATGGGCCGGACTGGATTCCAATGGATGAGGTGAGTCCGGTAGCAAGTGTTTGCGCCTGTGGCGACTACTTCGAAGTCGATAAGACCGGCGAACTGTGCCTGAAGAAGGGCACCATGGGGCTCCGGCGTCAGATCGTCTACGGCACCCCCGGCACCTACACGTTCCGGAAGGCGAGTTATCCGTGGCTGGCCCGGGTGCGGGTCAGGGTCCAGGCGGGCGGCGGTGGTTCGGCCGGGGCCGATGCGGCGGCCAAGCAGTTGATCGCCCGCCCCGGCGGGAGCGGCGGCGGCTACTCGGAGTCCGTGATCGAGGTCGGGGCCCTCGGTTCCGTGGAGTCCATCGTGGTTGGCGAGGGCGGGGCCGGAGGCAGCGGCAACAACCCCGGCGCGGCGGGCGGCGCGTCCTCGTTCGGGGGCACCGTGACTGCGGTTGGGGGCAATCCTGGTACGGACGGCATGACCAGCGGGACATCGAACACGACATCGAATGGGATCAGTGCGCCACCGGCTGGGAAGGGTCAGATCACCAGCGGTGGCGGGGCGGGGGAGGGCGCGCTCCGCATGGGGGTGCGCGGGATGTCCGGCAGGGGCGGCGACTCCGTGATGGGGTTCGGCGGGTACGGGCGCACGACGTCCGGGACCGGCGGCACGTCCCGGGGGCGGGGCGGCGGCGCGGGCGGCGCGTTCAGCTCGGACGGGAAGAAGTACGACGGCGGGCCGGGTGGCGATGGGATCGTGATCGTCGAACTCTACGGGTAGCACGCCCAATCTCGAACGGCTGTACGGGGAGCGGTTACGCTGGAGGTGCCGCTGGTTTTGGGCCGGGCCAACTCTGACTTTGGAGTGGTTCAGTGGCCCGATGCGGGTGTGGCACAGACCGGTGCTCGTGCGTGTACGTCGCGGGCGAAGGCATTCAAATAGACGGCACAGGCAGCCCGTCAAATCCAGTGGTGATCACGGCGAAACCGACCCCGCTCGTCGTCGCCGATAGCAGCTGCATCACCCTGAGCGGCCAAGGCACCACCGCAGCCCCGCTCAGCGCCGCCCCGCGCCTGGACCCGAACCCAGCCAACCTTTTGGCGTGTGGCCCGGACGGCCTGCTCGTGGCGGGGGGCACGGGCGGGACTGTGGCGACCGGGTGCGGGCTGACGGGGACCGGGTCGACGGGTAGCCCGGTGACGGCTGCGGTGAGGACCTGGCCTCACCCGTGCAGCGTCGACGCGGTGGCGGGCGGTGTCTACTGCGATGGGTCTGGGGTACTGAGGTCTGAGCCGCGGACCAGGGTGTCGAACGCCGCGGCCACTGGGGACCAGGTGTACCCGGCCAAGGTGGTCCCGGCGGGGAGCGACGTTGTCGTGTCGACGCAAAAGCTCGCGATGGCGAATCCGGACGCCTGTCGCCCGGCCCTCGCCTGGGTGGTGGCGAGCATCGACGTTGATTTCACCCTCCCCGCGAACTCGTCGGCCGTCGCTGGAATCGGGAACGACGACATGCAGGCATTCGCGAACAGGGGTAGCACCACGGCCACAGCGGTGCACACGCAGGTGACCAAAACATGGCGCCGGAGTATCCCCGCCGGGGGAACCCTGACCGAGCCCTTGGAAATCACGATGGGGCGCGGTACGGGCGGGGCCACATACACCCGAATTCAGTGGTCGCTTCAGGCCCTCATCATCAGCGCCTAGAAGGAGTTGGCTCATGGACGAAACGCATTTCTACCAGCACGCTGACGGCTCGTACTCCACGGTGACGGTGAGTGGGGTGGAGGGCCCGGTCACGCCTCCCGAGGGCGCGGTGGAGATCACAGAGGCCGAGTACAACTCAGGTGTTGCCGCGATCGAGGCGGCGAATGCCGCGCAGGTTGCGGAGCAGGAGGCGGCCCAGCAGGAGCAGGCCCGCCAGGACTACGAGGCCCTGATCGCGGCAGGCATACCGCCGGAGACCGCCGCCCGCATGTCTGGGTACAACCCGCCGACCGAGGCCGCGCCCGAGGCGCAGGGGGAGGGGCGCTGATGCTTACTCCCGAGGACCTGGCCAACCGGTTCACCTACCACGCCCCTTCGACCCCAGAGCGTGCCGCAGCCCACGCCATGATCAGGGGTGCGTGCGCGGGGCTCGCCGCGCAGATCGCCGACCTGTGCCCCGAAGGGCGCGAGCAGGCACTGGCGGTCACCAAGCTCGAAGAGGTCATGTTCTGGGCGAACGCAGCGATAGCCCGCGCTCGGACGACGGAGGACGGCTGATGGCTGACCCGCTCAGCGCCGATCGGCTGCTCCAGGCGCTCCGTGCCGAGGGCGTCCGTGTCGTCGAGGTCGGTAACTGGCGTACGCGCAACCGTAATTCGAAGGGTGCGTGGGGCCCCGTCAACGGGTCGATCGTGCATCACACGGTCACCAGGGGCACCGCGTCCACCGTGGCCATGGTCCGTGACGGGTACTCGTCCCTGCCTGGCCCGCTCTGCCACGGGATGATCGCGAAGGACGGCCGGGTGCACCTGGTCGGCTGGGGCCGCGCGAACCATGCCGGGGGCGGTGACCCGCGGGTCCTGGAGCAGGTGATCGCCGAGTCGTACGGCAGCCGTCCGACCCCGCCGACGAAGGGCAACGCCAACGGGGCCGACGGCAACGCGCGGTTCTACGGCTGGGAGTGCGAGAACCTCGGCGACGGCAAGGACCCCTGGCCCAAGGCGCAGTACGACGCGATCGTCCGCGTCCAGGCAGCCCTGTGCCGGGCGCACGGCTGGTCGGCGAAGTCCGTCATCGGCCACCTGGAATGGAGCTCCGACAAGGTCGACCCCCGCGGCTTCACCATGGTCAAGCTGCGCGCCGACGTGGCCGAGCGTCTGAAGCACCCGGCGAACTGGAACCCGAACGAGGAGGACCCCATGGCGGGGATCACCAAGAAGGACATCTTCGACGCCGTATGGAAGACCGACGCGATCGCCGGCCCGACCGACGCGGCGGACCACAAGACGAACCCGACGTGGCAGGCACAGTCGATCCTCAAGGACATGCAGGCCCGCATCCGCTCCATGGATAAGGCCACTTCCGCGCTTACTGCGCAGGTCGCAGCGCTCGCCGCCGCAGTCGCTGCGCTCGCCCGAGATGGCGGGCTCCCGCTGGCTCAGGTCCAGGCCGCCGCCGAAGCTGGCGCGCAGGCCGCTCTCGACAAGCACCAGGGGGACTGATGCTGCCCTCCGTTTTCCGTACGCTCGTTCCGCTGCTCGCCGGGTGGATCATCGTTGCCCTGACGGGACTCGGTTTCTCCGTCGACTCCGGCAGCGTCCGGACCGCGGTGGCGTTCGCGGTCGCCGCCGCGTACTACCTGCTGTTCAGGTTCGTTGAGCGGGCCGTCGAGAAGCTCGGCGGGCCGGCCTGGTTGAAGGGCGCGGCGGGTGCGCTCCTCGGCTACGCCCGGCCCCCGCAGTACACGTCGACGGACGACGTGGCCGAGCTGATCAGGCAGAGCCGCCGATGAGTACGCCGCCGGAGCCGGAAGCGCAGGCCGTTGCGGTCGAGCTGGAGAGATTGCGAGGGACGGTCACGACGGGGTTCGCTGAGGTCAAGGGCAGCCTGGCTGTCCTCGTCGAGCGGTCCACACGTACCGAGCAGGACCTCGTACGGCTCCGCAACGACACACAGAAGTCCCTGGAGGCGCAGGGGGCCGAGATCGACGCGCTCAAGGCCCGGCGGTGGCCGCTCGGCATGGTCGGAGCAATGGCCGGCGTCCTGGGCGCCGCGACGGGGGCGATCGCCCTGTTCCGGTGAGCTGCCCTTCGAGACTGAGCACCCGCCCTCCCGCTCCGGGGCGGGTGCTCTGCCATGCTGGCGGTCGCGGACGACGGCCGGGACCTCGACGAGATAATCGCGACGGAACGGCTCATCCTCCCGACCGGCCCGGACCTAGTCAGCGAAGCGCTCACTGCGCAGTCGAACGCCCGCGCCCAGGCGTTGCAGGCCCGTATCGAGGCCGCCATCGTGAACCACTGTGCCGAGGCGCATCCCGGCCGCTGACCCGGGCACGGGCGATGTCCGCGCCCGTCTCTACGGTGATCGTGTCCTTTTCCGTATGGCTGCTGGCTGCTTGCTATCGACTGGACCTGACGCCCTCGCTCGACAGTCTGAGCGGGGGCGTCGCACGTCATGCCGTCTGGTCGACGTTGTCCTGTACGAGGCTGGCCCATGCGGTGAGGAGATGCCGGTACTCCTCCGCGCGGTGCGGTGTGGCGGGCTGGCCCATGAGGTCGCGGATTCGGGCGTTGACGTCGTCGAGGGCAAGGGACGCCAGGCCGTCGGGCCGGGGAGGGGTTGGCATACCTGAACAGTACGGGCCGCCAGCCGCGCTACTCCAGGAGCCCGAGCTCGGTGTCCGGGCGGCAGTGAATGCAGGCGCGGACGCCTGCGACGAGGGCCTGGAGCGCCTGCTCCCTGGTGACTCCGCGAGCGTTCTTCGCCATGTGGCAGCCGCCGACGTGCACCGCGACGGGCGGGGCGCCCTGGCCGATGCCGCGTTCGACCATCCAGTCAGGGGTGGGCGGGTGCCGTTCCTCGCCGCGCTTCTGTTCGGCCGCCCGCTGCTCGGCTGTTGAGATCGCCTCGTCCACGGCGCGCAGGCACATGGCATGCCAGGCCCGGAGGGTTCGGAGGCGCGCCAGATCAGGCGGAAGGTCGATCACGTGTTCGATAATAGGCTTGCTCGGTAAGAGGCGCCTCATCGGGCATGGGCGTGCCAGACTGCAAGCGGCCCCGCCGCGTCCCCCGTCGGCGGGGCCGCCCCATTCCTGGCTGCTGGGCGTTAGGGCTCCTCGCCCGGGTCCGCCTCCGGCTGCTGCTGGGCAGCCTCCTTCGCCGCCATCTCCAGCTCGTGCCGATCCTGGCCTGAGGCTTCGGCCGTCACGGCGGCCATGAATTCCTCGGCGGCCTTCCGCCACGCCTCCCAGGTCTCTTTCGTGTACGTGCCGCTCAGCGCCTTCCGCCTGGCCTCTGCGGAGGCGCGCGCCAGCCTGATCAGTTCATCACTCGGTTTCGCCACGCTGCGGATCGTAAGCCTGCCGCGGGCCGGCCCCCCGGTTGGGGGCCGTGCGACGTGGGTCTCCGAGACGTGCCCTCGGCATGCGATGGCCCTCCAGGGGGTTGTGCGCTTGGCCCAGGTCTGCGAGGCGGGGCAAAGCGAAAGGGCCCAACGGCATTAGCTCGTAAGGCCCTTCGCCGGTACTGATCCGCGTCTCGGGAGTACCGTTCCTAGTGGACGCTAGGAATGGAGACAAGCATGCCACGTTGGAGTGAATACACGACCGGCGAGCGCATCAAGATCCTTCGAGGGAAGAAAATCCGGCAGACGGATCTCGCGGAAATGACCGGCCTGTCGCTGGTCACGATTCAGGCTGCTGAGCAGGACAAGCGGCTCACCTTGCAGACGCTCATGAAGATCGCTGCTGCGGTGCGCGTGGACACCTCCGTCATTCTCGGCCAGCAGGAGCCGCGACGGGCCATGGACGTCGAGGACCGGGTCACCATGCGTGAACTGTCCTGCGCCGTCCACGACACGGCTGTTGGGCTGCTCCCGGCCGGGGTTACCGCGCCGGGAGCAGCAGAGCTCCGGCAGGCCACGAACCGGTGCTGGGGCCTGTACTGGGAGGGGTCCTACGTGGAGGCCGGTGCGGTCGCGGCGATGCTCCTCGCGGAGGCCAGGGCCCACGTGCACGAGCAGCCTGCTGACGCGCAGTCCGAGGGATGGGGGTTCGTCGCCGACGCCTACCGGCTCGCCGCGTACGTAGCGAACCTCATGGGATCCAGGGACCTGGCGTATGCGGCGATCGGCCACGCGCAGCAGGCAGCGGACCGGGCGGCAGACGGCATGCGGGCAGCCCTGGTGACGTCGGGCCGGTCCTGGATCTACCTGCGGGACGCGCGGCTGGACGAGGCGCTCGTCCTGGCGGAGAAATCGGCCCTCGACATCGAGCCCCGGTTCTCGAGGGCGACGGTGGACGAACTGTGCGCGTACGGCAGTCACGTTAACTTCGCGGCGGTCGTCGCCTCGCGGATGGGTAACGGGGACCGGGCCGCGGACTATCTGTCGCAGTCCCACGCGACGGGTGCCCGCATGGGGGCCGAACGTCGAGCCCATGGCACGCTCTTCGGCCCGGTGTCGGCGACGACGCAGGCAGTCGGCGTGAACGTGGCTCTCGGACAGACCGGGAAGGCGCTCGCGCTGATCGACTCGATCAAGGACGTGTCGGAGCTCTCCGGCGCAGCTCGCAACCGGTACGCCATGGACAAGGCGATGGCGCAGGCAGACGCGAAGATGTACGACGCGTCGCTGGACACCCTGGAGGAGACTCTGCGTGCTGCTCCCGGGTGGGCGCGTCATCAGACGCTGCCGTCCGTGATCGTGCAGAAGGTCGGGCGGGCCAGTACGGCTCGGCTGCGCCGGGTGTCGAAGCTGATCGGCTTAGTCCCGGCAGGGGTGGGCAGTTACATGCCCGCCACCGCAAAGACGGCGCTGTAAAACTCGTACGTCCCGTACGAGTTGTGACGCACGGTCCCTCTTCGTCACCGCGCCCCGTACGACTCGCTGCCTGATGAATCGGCAGAGTCGTACGGGGCGCTTCTTCATGCCAAGGCCCTTTGGGAGGACGGTATTTACATGAACCGGACCCCACAGCAACGGGCTCGCCGATCGGCTATTGCGGAGGCCGCAGACAGCGGACTTCGTGAGGCGCCTGGCGCGCGTATCCCCCGTGTCCGAGTCGTGCTGTACGACTGCCAGCCGACGCCCCGAAGCGGCCGGTCGCTGGTTTCGCACCGCAAGTTCGCTGCGGCGCGAGACTGGACGATCGTCGAGGAACTCTCCGACACGGCGCCCCTCGGAACGCCGGCGATGCGGGCGCCTCTCTGGCCGCGCGTAGCCGAGCTGATCGATTCCGGTCAGGTTGACGGGGTCGTTACCTCCGCCTGGGGTGCCAACGACGAGGTTCAGGGCTGGCTGCTGGAGCGCCACGCCTTCACCGCGTGCATTGGCGCGGTGCCCAACGCCTCGGTCAGCCTGCCGGAAGCAGGCTGACGTGAGCCGATCCGCGATGAGCTTCCACCACCCCGACTCCAGTAGACGTCCCGTGTTCGTGCACTCCAGGAGAGACCGGGAGTTGGCGGTCAGCCACTGGCTGCTCAGCGCGGCTCCGGACCTGGGTGAGGCCCGCGCCCAGTGGGCGAAGACGGGCATCGCGCTCCTGCGATGTGGCGGAGTGTTTACCGCGGTCCGTATCGAGGCTGACATCGTGCAGGCTGCCGCCGGCACCGAGGACCCCGAGCGGATCGGCGTCTATCTGAAGCGCTGCCTCCAGGGCGGTCCCGTGTTCATCGACACGTCCTCTCGGCGGTACTACGTGCTCGTCCCGGCGAGCACGCAGTGGGTCGGCCGTGTGGTGCCGGGTGTCGAATGCCTCGGCCCCGGTTGCTTCCTCGGCGTCCCGCACCCGCAGCGGACCGAGCCGGACCTGTCCCGCTCCTACTGGTGTGTGCCGATGGACGGCCCCGGAGCCCTGTGCAGCCCGGATGCTGTCTCGCAGCTCGTCGCCTACGGCGCCTACCAGCGAGGTGCCCGGGAGCGCCTGGCGGTGGAGGCGGAGGCGGACGGTCATGGATGAGGCGGCCGTGGACGCTGCGGAGTCGACGTACCGAGCGCTGTTGGGCCACACCCTGGCGTGTGCGGCCTGCCGTGTCGGTGCGCCGTGCGAGAAACGGCGTGCGCTCAGGCGCGCGTGGAGATTCTTTTGTCAGCGCGACAGCCGGGCGCCTTCAGAGCAGGGCCGATGACCACGGCGCCCGCGTGTCTCACCTGCCCGAGGAATGGAGAGCCGTGACGAGCCCCCTGAACACTGAAGCCGTCCGGCGGGACTGTGCCGAGGCGATCGCGGTGGCAGTCGACGCCCTGACCGATGGGTCGGAGCCGCCGGCCGCAGTGGTGGAGCGACTACGGGAAGCCTTGTCTGGTCACGTGCGAGAGCAGGTCGACGCGGTCAGAGAGAGATTCGCCGACGCTGCACCCGGGCCACTGCGCGACATTGTCACCAAGACGCTCACCATCGCGGAGCACGTCCTTGCCGTGCCCGTGCAGGGCGGTGTGGCGGACCTGCTGGTCTCGCCCCAGGTGGCTCGGTTCCTGCTGCTGATGCACGAGGAGGCGGAGGTGTTCGGTGCCTCGCCCGAGGTGCCTGTGCCTAGCACCCGCGCTTGACCCTGAGACGTCCCGGAGGCGCCACGGATGTGGTGGTCGCTCCGGGCTGCTTGAAGCGTGGTGCGCAACCTGCAATCCACGTGCACACCCATCGAGATGAAGGAGAAGAGCATGATGCAGACCGAGCAGAGGGCGCCCGGCGGCACCGTTCCCGTCGTGGCCTACGAGCCGCCGGCCGCGACCCTGGTGGGGACGCTGACCTCGCTGGCCGAGGGCTCGTACTCCACGGGGCAGAGCGACGACGGCGACTACCACACCGTGAAGTGGCAGTGACGTGCGCTTAACGCTCGCTGAGTGGTTCGCCGTGCTGCCGGGGGTTTCCTCGGCAGCACGGCGGGCCACCGCCTGTCTGAGAGACGCTGACCCCTGTGCCCAGATCCTGGCCCAGCGTGGAGGGCAGCCCTGGATCATCGGCCGCTCCACCCGGCCCGTGACCGTCGTGCACACGGCCCGGGTGTCCGCGGCACTGATAGGACCACATGGTGTCGACGAGAAGGAACTGGCCCAGGCGCTGTCTGCGGCCGTCGTCGGCGGCACGGTCACGGCGCTGATGCGCGGGGCCGGCAGCTACCACGCTGTGATGGCCGTCGGCCGCGAGATGTGGGTGTGCGGGGATGCGGCCGGGATGCGGCCGGTGTTCTGGGCCCGGATCGCCGACACGGTAGTGCTCGGCGATCACGCCCGGCCGCTGGCCGAGGCCGCCGGGGCAGTCACCACCGACACCGCGCACCTCGCGCTGCACCTGATTGGCCCGGTCCCACCCCTGGCACTGGCAGAGTCCGGCTCCACCCCCTACGAGGGCGTGCACGCGGTTCCGCCCGGCAGCGTCGCATACGTCGAGAACGGGGAGCGGGTGACGGTGCGACGGTGGTGGACGGTCCCCGACGATGAACGCACCCTGCCCGAAGCGGCCCCCGTGCTGCGGGACGCGCTGCGCCGTGCAGTGGCCGTTCGCACCGCCAGCGAGCCGGTGGTGGGCTGCGAACTGTCGGGAGGCGCCGACAGCACCGCCGTCTCCGCCCTGGCCCACGCTCATGTCGGCAGCGAACGGCTGGCCAACTTCACCCGGGTACCGGCCGACCCGGGCAACGACGACACCGACTGGGCCCGCCGTCTGGTGGCCGAGTCCCAGCCCGGAGTCCGGCACGACATTCTCGGAGTGGGCGCCCTCCCCGGCCAGTTCGAAGGCATGGACGTGCCGTTCGTACTGGACGCGCCGTCGCCCTCCGCGGCGAGTCCGCTGCGGTCGGCCTTCTGGTGGCGTCACGTGGCTGGGGCCGGGGCCAGGGTGCTGCTGTCGGGAAAGGGCGGCGACGAGATGACGCTCACCCCGGCCCCCTACCTGGCGCATGCCCGTGGCCGTGACCGGCGCACCGCGCGGCAGCACGCGCGGGGCTGGGCCGCTCTGCGCGGGGTGCCCGTCAAGCAGATCCGGGAACAGGCCGCGGCACCGGGCCCCTTCACGGACTGGCTCGCCAACTGCCTCGCCAGCAGCGATGAGCCGTCTTTCGGGTGGGAGGCCCGTCCGTCTCTTCCGCCGTGGCTCACCCACCAGGCTCGCACCGTGCTGGCCGACTTGGTGAGCACCGTGGCGGCGGGCGCGGAGCCGCTGCACGAACGGCCGCATCAGCACACTGCGGCAGCAGCGATTCGGGCGCTGGCCCGCTGGAACCGGCTCCAGGCCGACGCGGGGGCGGCGTTCGGCATCCACCTCGGGTACCCGTTCGCCGATCAGCAGGTCATCGAGGCCGCTCTCGCGACCCGCGGGGAGGCCCGTACCAGCCCGTTCCAGAACAAGCCGCTGCTGACGGCGGCGATGCGCGGCATCGTGCCCGCCGCCAACCTGGCCCGCCGCACCAAGGGCGGCTACAGCGCCGACACCGAGGCAGCGGCAGCCGCCGCGCGGGAGACGTTCCTCCTGCTGCTCGGCCCCGACTGCCAGCTCGCCGAGCACGGCCTCATCGACGTTGCTCGTCTCCGGACGGATCTCGACAGGTGGGACCAGGCGGACGCCCGGACGGATCTGCTGCTGCACCTGACCGTGATGTGCGAGATCTGGGCCCGCACAGCGAGCAACCGCCCCTTGCCCACCCTCGTTCCCTCTGTGGAGGCGCGATGCTGACCCTGGCAACCGGAGCACAGATTGTGACCGACCCCGCTACCGGACGGGGCACCCTCGTCACACCCGACACCCGCGCGTGGACCCTCAACCCCTCCGCGGTCGTGGCCCTCACCGAGCTCGCGCGCGGCGGCACCGTCGCCGACGTTGAACGCCAGCTGGTCCACCGCTGGCCGGATGTCCCCGTGGCACGCCTCCGGACCGACCTGGACACCCTCATCGGCGCCCTTCAGGAGGCCGGGGCGGTGACGCGCCAGTGAGCTTTCCCGTCGCACTGCCACCCCGCATCAAGCTCAGCCCGTGGCAGTACGTACTCGCCCGCGCGGACGGAATGACCGCCCGGTGGGTCACTGCGAACACGCCCAGACTGAATCGTGCCCTGGCCGTGATCCAGCAGGGAGCCGGCCGCCTCTCCACCGCAGCGGAGACCGAGCACGCCGTGCTCGCGGTCTGCACCGCGGACCTCCGCCTCGGCGGTACCCGAGCCTGCCTGCCTCGCTCGGTCGCCGCCTTGCTGTACTGCCGCGCCCAGGGCCACACCCCTTCCCTCGTGATCGGCATCCAGCCCGGCACCGCCCAGGTTCACGCCTGGCTGGAGGCCGACGGCCGGCCCGCCGGGGAACCGAACGACCCGACCCGTATCTACACGCCGATCATTCGCTACAACCCGCAGGAGAAGTGACCGCCCATGACCGTGACTGTCGACTGGGTGCCCATGGCCCGAGCTCTGACCACCGACCTCCGGGCGAAGGGTGCGATCCGGTCCGACGCGGTGGCTGCGGCGATCGAAGCCGTCCCCCGGCATGCGTTCCTCACGGGGCACTACGCCACTGGTCAGCACACCCGGGTCAACCCGGACCAGCCGGACGCCGAACTGCTCGCCCTCGCGTACGCCGACCGCGGCATCATGACCCACATCCCCGCCGACGACGCCGGCGGATTCTCCAGCACCTCCCAGCCCTCCATCGTCGCCAAGATGTTGGAGGCCTCCCAGCTGCGGCCCGGGATGCGTGTGCTGGAGATCGGGGCTGGCACCGGCTGGAACGCCGCGCTGATCGCCCACATCACCAAGGCGGACGTCCACACCGTCGAGGTGTCCAGCCTCGTCGCCACCGAGGCCAGCGCCGCGCTGGCCCGCGCCGACGCCCCGAACGTCACTGTTCACACCGGGGACGGATACGTCGGGCACCCGGCCGGCGGCCCCTACGACCTGATCGTCGTGACCTGCGGGATCGCCGGGATCGCCCCGGCATGGCTCGACCAGCTCGCCCCGGACGGCTGTGTCCTGGCACCCGTCGCGCACGGTGGTCTCCACCCCCTGCTCAGGGTCACCCGCACCGCCGACGGCCCCGTCGGGCAATTGGTGGTGAACGCGGATTTCATGCACGCCTGCGGCCCGCTCTACGCCGGGGCCACAACGTCGCCAGCTACGCGCAGCCGTGACTTCCCCGTCCCGGACCCCGCCGACGCTCGTCCGCGCGCCGTCCTTGAGGGCCTGGACCCGCGCGGCGACTACGTGGATCTGTGGATGCACCTGGCGGCCCACGACACGCGCACCACCTGCGCCGGTGCCGAGGGCACCACCGACTACACCGGGTGCGCATTGGTCGACGCCGACGCCGACGCTGCGGTGTTTGTCCAGCCTGGCGGGCTCCACCTCACCCCCGGCCGCGCCTCCCAGGCACTCGCCGACCAGGTCGAGCAGTACGTCACGGAGTGGATCCGTACCGGCCGCCCCGAGCTCACCGCCTGGACGTGCTCGCTCACCCAGGCGGGGAATGCGGACATTCCACTCCTCGCCCCTGCCGACTGGCAGCTGTACCAAGGCAACTGACGACATCAGGAACAAGGAAAGGGGAATCCGGTGGCCGACGAGCCGTTGGACGAGTGGGCCGCGCGCCGGGATGCCCGCCGTCCCGCGCCTGGCGCACGCAGGGCTGTTCCTCTCGGTGAGGGCCCCGCGCGGGGTGGGCACGTCGACCCGGATACGGCCCGCGGGATGCTGGAGTGGGACGGCCACCAGTGGGTCCCCTCCGGTGTGGCCGAAGGCCATGCCGCGGCCGTGGAGGAGACCGCCCCCCAGAACGCGGCGGAGCGTGTTCGTCTTCCGCGGTTCGGCGCGCTGCCCCCTGCTCCGGAGCCGTGGCGGCCCACCGAGGAGTTCTGGCGCCCCTGACCTGACCCGAGAACGCAGCGGGCCCGGCCTCCGGAAGGGTGGGAGGCCGGGCCCGCGCGTGGGGGATGGAAAGTGGCTCAGTGGGTGGTCAGGGCGCGGCCGGTCCGGCGGAGTGGTCCGCAGGAGCCTGCACTTGGAGGACACGCAGCAGGTCGGCGGTGACGACGCGGTATCGCCGTGCGCCAGCCTTGATGACCTTGCAGGGGAAAGCGTCGGATCGGACGAGCATGTAGGCGGTGTCCCTGCAGATGCCCATGGCCCGGCCTGCGGTCGCGACGTCAACCGTTGGCGGCAGCTTGAGCAGATCCGCCGTCGTCAGAGCATCGGCGTTCAGCAGTTCCGACATGGGCGCTACTCCCTCAAAATGATTGCGCGCAACTACGCACTACTGCGCACTACTGTGCGCTACTGTTTCGTACAGTATCGGACTGGTTGCTACGGAACAACACGCAGCTACGTTGTTGAGCACTTCCAGGGAGGGAACATGGCTGGGCCGCGACGAGCCGGCGGGATCACGAAACGGTGCGAGTGCCGTGGAGGTGACGGGCGCAGGTTAGGGGGGCGGTGCCCACAGCTCACGAAGCGCAACCACGGCACCTTTCAGTTGAGGCAGGAGTTGCCAGCCGCTGCTGACGGCACGCGTCGTGTGTTCCGCCGGACCGGGTACGCGCAGGTCAAGGAGGCTCAGGGGGATCTCGACAAGGTCCGCAGGCTCCTCGACCTCGCCGGCGATGACGAGTTCTACGCGCGGCAGATCGGCGATCTGCTCGTGGAGGTCCAGAGCGACCGTGCGGACATTCCTGATGCTGCCGAGGTGAAGCGGCGCCTGGCCGGAGGGGTAGCGCTCGACAGCGATACGACGGTGGGCGAGTGGCTGGATACGTGGCTCGCGGCGAAGAAGACGAAACGGCGCACGACGAGCGGCTATGAGTCGCACATCCGTGTGCACCTACGGCCGGGTGTCGGGCACTACCGGCTCGACCGGTTCAACGTCGGCCACGCTCAGGCGTTCTTCGACAACATAGACGAGCAGAACGAGGTGATCCGCGCCGAGAATGAGCGGCGCCGCGAGCAGGAAGCGCGCTGCCGGTGGCGGTCGGGGACGAAGGGCGGCCGACCGTCTCCGGAGGTGTCTGCGCGCCTGGCGGTTGAGCGGGAGAAGCTCAAGGCCATGCCTCCGTACCGGAAGGAGACCGGGCCCGCGACGCAGCAGCGGATACGGGCGACGCTTCGGGCCGCGCTGAATGGGGCGATCCGGAAGCAGTTGATCACATTCAATCCGGCCGAGTGGGTGGAGCTCGCGTCAGGGAAGCGGCCGAAGGCGAAGCTGTGGACGCCGCAGCACGTCGAGCACTGGCAGCGGACCGGCGAGAGGCCGTCACCGGTCATGGTCTGGACGCCTGAGCAGCTCGGCCAGTTCCTCGACGAGGCCGAGTCGTCGCGCTTGTACGCCTTCTACCACCTGATCGCGTTTCGTGGTCTACGCCGCGGTGAGGGTGTCGGGCAGGAGTGGTCGTACGTCGACCTGGACGCCGGTCTCATCACGCCGTCGAAGAACCTTGTGGTCGATAACTGGGCGGTCTTCGAGGATGCCCCGAAGACGGAGGAGTCGCAGTCGACGATCGCACTTGATTCGCTGAACGTGGCCGTTCTGCGCGAGCACCGTGCGCGGCAGCTCGTCGAGCGCGACGAGTGGAACCGGCACGCCGCCGCCGAGCGGGCCAAGGGGAAAGACGTCGCGGACTGGGTCGACAGGGGGAAGGTGTTCGTCGACGTCGATGGGACGTGGCTGCACCCGGAGAAGGTCAGCGAGGAGTTCCGGCGGATCTACCGGCGGGCGGGGTTGCCGCCCATCAACTTGCGCGACCTGCGGCACCTGGCGGCGACGCTCGTGCACGCCGGTGGTGGCGACATTCACGCGGTGAAGAAGGTGCTGCGGCACACGACGATCCAGCTCACCTCGGACACCTACACCGAGCTGCTCGAAGACGTCGACCGGGACATTGCGGAGAGGGCTGCGGGCCTGGTCCCGCGCGCCCGGCGCGGAGCGGAGAACGAGCCAGTCGAGCAGGCCGAGCAGGCCGAGGACGGGTCTGGGGAAGAGGAGGACGGTACCGAGGAAGACGCCTAGGCTGTTCGGTGAGTGCACGTGAAGGGGTCTGTCGCCGCAGGTGGCAGGCCCCTTCTGCTCGCCCGCTGCTCGCCCGAACGCTTCATAACGCGCTCGTACGCGATCACACAGGATCGGATTCCAAGCGTTACCGTGAGCGTGCGGCACGTCGCTGACCTGCACTGAACCGCATAGGGTCGTACTGGATCACACAAGACCGCATGAAGTGCCGCAACGGGGGAGCGGACTCATAATCCGTCGGCCGTGGGTTCGAGTCCCACCCGCCCCACCGAGTATCCCCAGGCAGAATCGTTCTGACCTGGGGAAATGCGTCTTTGTGGGGGTGTTTTGTGTGCAGCGGATGCCTCACGGTGGTGCAGCGAATGTGATTCTTTGCGGATCAATGAGGTCCCTTGGGCGGCTGTGACCTGGGCTTTTGCGGTGACGCGTGGATGGGAGCGTCGTTTGACGGTCCCACCCGCCCGTCGTGGACTGTTCTGCCAGCGTGGATTCCGGGAGATCGAGGCTGACGGGCCCGCACCGAGAGCGGATCGACGGCAGGTTCCGCACCGGGGATTCTGGGCTCTGGCCGTCATGAGTTTCCGCGGCGGAGGTGTCGATCGCGTGGGTCAGACCGGGGCTGGAGGTCGAGCCAAGTTCCAGGCGCCCCGGTTGCGAAGACTGTGCGAGCGCACAGCGCGCACGGCAACGACGAAGGCCGACGTGGAGCTTGTTTATCCGTGCTCACCGCTGGCCCGGCATCGTGCGTGGTGTGATGGGTCCGTCCCTTCCAGCGGAGGTCTATGGGTGCCCTGGGCGCTGGAGCGGATGTTGGCCCAGGCCGGCCCGCCTCAGAAGCAACCAAATGAAAATGGCCACTCCACTCAGTAAAGTCCCAGCTCAACAAGTGTTGACCCCGCGCCCGCGGGGATGGTCCCTGGCGGGCCCGCGCCGAGGAGACACACGATGAGTTGACCCCGCGCCCGCGGGGATGGTCCTGATCGGGATCACCCGTGGATCGCTGTCCCAGCGTTGACCCCGCGCCCGCGGGGATGGTCCCGCCCCGGACTCTCGAAGGTCGGACATCATCGGGTTGACCCCGCGCCCGCGGGGATGGTCCGGGGGTCTGTGAGCAGCAACAGGGCGAGGAGGGGTTGACCCCGCGCCCGCGGGGATGGTCCGAGTGGGCGCACTCGCCAACGACGCCAAGTTCGTCGACCCCGCTCCCGCGGGGATGGTCCGGGGCTCCAGTCCCAACAGGCGGCGATTGAACGGCCGCCCCCGCGCCCGCGGGGATGGTCCGGTCGAGGTGCTGCGCGGCCCGGTGCGCGGGGAGAACGCCAACCTGGTTTACGACACGTTGAGCGCCGTGCCTGCCGGGGCAACCGTCTATTGCTACGGCCTTGCAGGATGCGCCTGCGGGGATTGTGGCTTTGCCCCCAGAGACCTGAGTGTTTCCGCAGCTGAGCCATGTTGTCAGTGGTGGCCTTTACGCTCTGGAACTCAGTTCTGGATGAGCGTGCGGGGACATGGTGGATCTTCAGGAGTTAAGTGGGCGTTACGAGCCATTCGAGGTCAGGGCGCTGGAGACTATGTGGGGAAAGTCGCGGGAGCGGGCAGGGGGTAGCACGAACCTTCTGATGGCGCACCTCTTGGATACCGCGGCGGTTGCGGAGCTGCTGTGGGACAGCTTCCTTGCGCGTTCGACACGGTCGGCGCTGGATGAGGTTGCAGGTGGGCCAGGGCAGGGACGACGGTTATTTGCCTGGTTGTGCGGGGTTCACGACTGCGGTAAGGCGACGCCGGCACATCAGCGATTGTGGCCGGAGGGTGCGGACGCTGTGCGTCGGTCGGGGCTGACGTGGGTTGAGACGGCTGCTGTGGCGGGGGCGAAGCAGCAGAAGCGTTGGCGTCACGACTGGGCCGGCGGGCTGGTGGCGCGAGAGTTGCTGGCCGATGCTGGGTGGGATGCGGAGCAGTTGGACTGGGTGTGGCCGTTGGTGGCTGGCCATCATGGTGCGTTTCCTTCGCTTCGGGATGTGCAGGAGCCTCGTTCGGCGAAGGGGCAGTTGCGGGGGAGGGGAGTGTGGCGTCGGGTTCAGCAAGCGTTGCTCGATGTGTTCACCCAGGAGGTCGGGTTCGGAGCGCTCTACGGGGTGGAGCCGGTGGTGGTTCCGCCCAGGGCGCTCCAGCTGCAGCTCAGCGGCCTGGTAGTCATGGCGGACTGGATCGCGAGTGACGAGCGTTTCTTCGTGGGGATCGATGATTTGTGGGAGGTGAGTCTGGACGCTTCCCGTGAGCGGGCGGCGTCGGCGTGGCAGGCTCTGGGGCTGCAGGGCGGTTGGGGGGCTCTGGACGTGCCAGGGCCCGAGGCGTTCCGAGACCGGTTTGGGTGTGCGCCCCGGCCCTCGCAGGCGATGGTGGTTGAGGCGGCTCGTCGAATGGGCGGTCCGGGGCTTGTGGTGGTCGAAGCGCCGATGGGCGAGGGAAAGACGGAGGCAGCTCAGGCCGCGGCGGAAGTCCTGGCGGCCAGGTTCGGCGCGGATGGCGTGTTCGTGGGAATGCCGACCCAGGCGACCAGTGATCCCATGTTCACCCGCACGCGTCGGTGGGTGAAGGCAATCGAGGAGCAACTTGCGTCCCGGGTAGTACTGCTGCACGGCAAGAGGGCTTTCAACCGGGAGTGGAAAGCTCTGCTGGAGAACGCAGGGGCGTATGCGGACGAGGCATTCTGCGGGGTGGACGAGTTCGGGTTGGATGACGACCCATACGGCATTGAGCCCGAGGTGCGCCGCGTGCCGGAGCGGCAGGCGCCTGCTGAGTGGTTTCTGGGGGCGAAGCGTGGACTGCTGGCCCCGTTCATGGTCGGTACGGTCGATCAGCTCCTGTACGCGGCTACCCGTACACGGCATGTGATGCTGCGGATGGCGGGCTTGGCCGGCAAGGTCGTGATTCTGGACGAAGTGCACGCGTGTGACATCTACATGAGCCAGTTTCTGCGGGAGGCGCTGCGCTGGCTGGGCCAGGCCGGAGTGCCGGTGCTCATCCTGTCGGCGACGCTCGCCCCCGTACAGCGCCAAGCATTGGTCGAGGCTTACCTGACCGGTGCAGCGTCGCGTGAGGAGCTCCGGGTCGAGGTGCCGAAACCATCGGGGTACCCGAGTGTCACAGCGGCGTGGTTGCCCGCCTCGGGGGAGCCACAGTTCCACGTGGATGCTACGGACAGCTGGCGCGAGGACCTCGGCGTGGCGGTTCGGGTAGTGCCCGAGGCAGTGCCTGGTGCTCGGTCCTCCCGTGTGGAGCGGGAGCGGTTGCAGGGCGAGGCGGATGCGAGGGTGGGGGACCTGTTGGCGAGCGAACTCGTCGCCGGAGGGACCGCGCTCGTCATCCGTAACTCCGTTGCGCGGGCGCAGAGTCTCTACGAGGAGCTGCGTGGGCGGTTCGGTGATGACGAAGTGCGCCTTCTGCACGCCCGTTTCACGGTTGCCAGGCGTGCCGATCTGACGGAGGAGAGCCTGCGTCTGCTGGGTCCGCAGACGCCGCGGTCCCGGGGTGGCCGGTTGATCCTGGTGGCAACTCAGCTTGCTGAGCAGTCCTTCGACGTCGATGTCGACATGCTGGTCACGGATCTGGCACCCGTCGATCTCCTGCTGCAGCGCGTAGGGCGCCTGCATCGGCATGAAAACACATGGCGCCCGGACAAGCTGCGCGTGCCACGGGTGTTCGTTACCGGGTTCGAGCCGCGTGAGGGCCGTGAACCGGCGTTCGCGTTTGCCAGCGAGATGATCTACGGGCGTCATCTGCTGCTGCGAACAGCTGCTGTGCTGCCCGACGCAGGCGAAGTGTGGTCGGTTCCAGAAGATGTTCCTGGGCTGGTGGAGACGGTGTATGGGGCGGACGCGTCGCTGCTGCCCGATGGGTGGCAGGAGGCCGGTGAGGCTGCCTGCCGGGAGCAGGAGGACCAGGACCGGGCCCGTGCCGAGGAGGCGCAGCAGTTCTTGCTGACTCCGCAGGGTGAGCATGAAAGGCGGACGTTGGCGGGTCTGCACTACGGCGGATCGACCGCGGGCAGTGACGAAGGTTCGTTGCAGGCGGCGGTTCGCGACGGTGATGAGTCCATTGAGGTCGTCTTGGTGATCCGGGAGAAGGACGATGCGGTCTTCCGGACGCTGGCGGGCCGAGCCTTGAGTATCAACGGCGATGTGGCACCGGATGTGCTGGACGAGGTGTTGGGCTCGGTTGTGCGGCTGCCGTCGAAGCTCACCCAATCTGCTTCGGAGTTGGGGCCGTTGCCCGGCTGGCACGAGCATCCGTGGTTGCGTCGGAGTCGTGCGCTGGTGCTGGACGCTTCGCGCACTGCTCAGCTGGGCGACGTCACGGTGTCGTACGACGACGAGTTCGGGCTCCGTCAGGTGTAGAGGCTTCGATGACCGGTGCGCGGCTGCAGTTGGGCTCAAGCGGTGCGGCGAGCCGCCGGGCTGACGCCCGGCGGCTCAGTGCCCCGCGTGGCGCGGGGACCACGTGATTCCCGTTCTGTCACGCAAACAGACAAGGGGACCATCCCCGCAGTCCAGCCAGGTGGCCCGGTGGGTGCGGGGGCAATGGCCGGATTGTTGCACCTGAATGTGGAGAAAGTGTGCGTGCACCTCAATGTCACTGCTAGCTTTAAACAGACAAGGTTCCATTTAGGGGGACTGATGGTTCATAGCTTTTCCCTGACGGACGATCCCTGGTTGTTATTACCGCCAGCCGTAGGGGGGCCGGCGCGGGAACGCTCGCTGCGTACGGCGTTGTTGGAGGCGCACGAGTTCGGTGACTTGGTGGTGGAGCTTCCCACTCAGAGGCCGGCCGTGTTCCGACAGGTTCTGCTGCCCGTGATCCTCGACGCTCTGGGCCGTCCGGCCGACGAGCGCGAGTGGATGAACTGGTTCTCGGCGGGACAGTGGTCGCAGGCACAACGGCGAAGGCTTGAGGAGTACCTGGACGCGGACTGCGGGCTGTTCGACCTTTTCAGTCCGGTGCAGCCCTTCGGGCAGGTTGCTGGGCTGCGTACCACGAAGGGGGAGACGAAGAATGTCGGGCTGATCGTCGCGACGGCCGCCACTGGCAACAACGTGCCGTTGTTCGCTTCGCGTACAGAGTACGATTCCTTCTCGCTGACTCCGGCGCAGGCAGCGCACTGGCTGCTGCACACGCAATGCTGGGACACCGCAGCGATCAAAACAGGTGTCGTGGGCGACCTGAAAGCCAAGGCGGGAAAGACAACCGGGAATCCGACGGGGCCGCTCGGGCAGATGGGTGTCACCTTGCTGGTCGGCACGACGTTGTTCGAGACACTCCTGCTGAACCTCCCGGTCGGGGCGCCGCCGGCATCGACCGATCTGCCGCAGTGGAAGAGGCGGGAGCCCGCGGATCCACGGGCGGCGGGCACCCCCCAGTGGCAGGAGCGGGCACCCGAAGGACTCCTGGATCTGTGGACCTGGCAATCCCGCCGGATCCGGCTCTTTCCAGAAGTGATCGACGAAGGTCTGCGGGTGACGCGCGTACTGGTCGCCGCGGGGGACCGGATGCCTCACACACCCGAAACCGAGCCGCACACCATGTGGCGTGTAGAGCCGACCGGCGGCCGGAGCGCGGGGAGAAGTAGAGGCGGCGCAACTCCGCCCCGCCGTCCTCTGCGCCTCCAACCAGGGAAGGCCGCGTGGCGCGGGCTGGATGCGCTCCTGGCACCCGAGCGGCAGTCCCGGGAGGCCGGGGAGAAAACGAGCGGATTCGCCACGAGTAAGCTCCTGGACCAGGCCGGTTCCCTGGCGCCTGACCTCGGCGAGGCCTATCCGCTCCGTGTGGAACTCTCAGGCGTTGCGTACGGCAATCAGTCGGCCGTCATCGACGACGTGATGTTCGACGCGTTGCCCCTCCCGCTGGCCGCGCTCGAAGCGGACAGCGACGTCCGCTCCGCGCTTCTCGAAGTAGCGGAACAGGCAGAGCAGTTGGCCACGGCCGTCAACCATCTCTCGGCTGATCTGCGGCGTGCCCTGGGCACCGAACCGATCCCCTGGGACAAGGGGCAGCGCCCCGGCGAGCTCGTCCTGCACGCTCTGGACCCTCTGGTGCGACGGTTGATGACCGGGATGAGGGGGGTGGAGGACCTGGAGCGGATCGAGGCGGGGCAGCTCGCCTGGGAGCAGCTTGCCTGGCGCCGGAGCTGGGAGGTCGCCGACCGCCTCCTGCAGGCGGTGCCGGTCGGAGCGTTCGTAGGGAGAAGCGTCTCCCAGGGGGAGGGAAAGCCCGAGCGCACGCATCGCGTCTCGCTGGCCGAGGCATTCTTCCTCAAGCGCCGTGCGGAGATCCTTCACAGGGCCGACGCCGTTCGGAGGAACGGCCACAGTCCTGACGGCCAGTAGGCGACGAGGTGCCTACTGAGGTGCCCCATATCCGCCATGCCCTGGCCGGAGCCATCCGGTATGCCCTCCGAGGCAGCGCAGCAAGCCCTTTGTAACACAGCGTCCCTCATCACGTCTGGACACGGTCATGACCGAAGAAGACCTTACGAAGCAGAGAATCTGGCACCGTCACATCGCCGCAGACGGCACCTGGCGTCGCAAGAACGGCACTGCGGCGGAGAAACGCCCGCCCGGGGAGGACCTCGCGATTCTGCGGCGAGGCCTGGGCCGCCCCGCCGGGACCGTGCTGGAGATGTTCCCGTTCTACACCTGCCCGGTCGACGACTTCGCCGCCCGCCGCGGGGAGGTCTCGACCGAGCAGGAAGCCGAGCACATTGCGCTCGCTCTCTACGGACTGCACCAGCAGAGCCAGGGCCGGCCGATGCACCGCGACGGAGTCGGCCTCGGCCGAGCCATGCTTGAACTCCGGCGCCACGACCGCACCAGTGACGAGGCAATCGACTCCCGCTTCCAGCAGGCGTTCTCCGCAACGTCGACGGCAGCGCTCCAGATGCGTCTGCGAGGCCTGGTCACTCAGCTCAAGGACATCAAGCAGCCCCTCGACTACAACCGGCTGGTTTCCGACATACACGACTGGAACCGGCCCGAGTCACGCTCCCGCGTGCGCCGCCGCTGGGGCCTGGACTACTACGGCTGGACCCAGGGAGCAACGGCTCCGCGATCCGGCCGCTGACCCTCGACGCACCCGCGTCCGCCCTGCCACAGATGTTCTCGTCCTGCTTGCGCGCCCGCACGCGTGCCGACCACAGACCGTCCGACTACCGCTCACTCACACGACCTGGAGCAACCCGATGACCCAGCGCCTCTACATCGACATGCACGTCATTCAGACCGTTCCGCCCGCCAACCTCAACCGAGACGACCAGGGCAACCCCAAGGAAGCCATCTACGGCGGTGTCCGCCGCTCCCGCGTATCCTCCCAGGCGTGGAAGCGGGCGTCCCGCCAGCACTTCGACACCCAGGCTCCCGAGCCCGACCGCGCCACCCGCACCAAGCGCATCACCCATGAACTGGCCACCCGGATCTCGCGGAACACCGGCCTGGACCGCGACGACGCCGACCGGATCGCCACCGCCCTGCTCGCCCAGCTCGGCCTGAGCCAGGGCAAGAAGGCCAGCGATACCGCCTACCTCCTCTTCTACGGCAACGCCCAGCTCGACGCCGTGGCCGCCCTCGTGACGGACGGCGCCGCCGACCTCGCAGCACTGGATGAGAAGGCCCTGACCGAAGCAGTCAAGGAACTGGCCGTCGCGGAGAACTTCAAGACCGGACACCCCGTGGGCGTCGCCCTGTTCGGCCGCATGGTCGCCGACATTCCCAAGCTCAACGTCGACGCCGCCGTACAGGTGGCCCACGCGATCTCCACCCACGAGACGCAGCTCGAGTTCGACTACTTCACCGCCGTCGACGACCAGAACGAACAGGACGAGACCGGTGCCGGGATGATCGGCACCATCGGCTTCAACTCCGCTACCCTCTACCGCTACGCCACCGTCGGGTTCGCCCAGCTCACCAACAACCTGGGCGGTGACACCGAGGCCGCCCTCGACGCCCTCGACCGGTTCGTCGACAGCTTCGCTCTGTCCGCCCCCACCGGCTACCAGAACTCCTTCGCCCATCGCACCCGCCCCAGCCTCGTCGCGGTCGTCGTGCGCACCGACCAGCCCGTCAACCTGGTCTCCGCCTTCGAAGAACCCGTCGCGGCGGAAGCCGGCATCCAGGCGAACTCCGCCCGTCGCCTCGCCGAGGAACACATCACCGCCACACAGGTATGGGGCGACACCCCCCTCTACGGAGCGGCCAGCCACACCTTCACCACCCGCGAACCCCGCACCAAGGACACCGCCGAAACCCTCACTCAGGCCTTCGGTGAACCTGTCACCTTCGCCGACCTGCGCACGACCCTGCGCACCCGCATCACCACCGCCCTGGGGGAACAGGCGTGACACCCCCCGAGCCCACCTCCGTCCTCCTGCTGCGGCTTGCCGCCCCCCTCCAGTCATGGGGCGACCGCAGCACCTTCAACCGCCGTGAAACCCGGCCCGAACCCACAAAATCCGGAGTCGTGGGACTCCTCGCCGCCGCCGCCGGACGCCCCCGCCACGCCGCCCTGGACGACCTCGCCGGGCTCGGGCTCGGCATCCGCATCGACCAGCCCGGCAGCATCCTGCGTGACTACCACACTGTCAGCGACTACCGAGGCCAGCCGCTCCTTTCCGCCGCTGTGACCGCCAAGGGCGTGCAGAAACCCACCTCACCCGCCAAGCACACACACATCACCCAGCGCTTCTACCTCCAGGACGCCGTCTTCCTCGCAGCCGTGGAAGGTCCCCAAGAGTTCATCACCACCCTTGAACACGCCGTACGCCACCCTGCCTTCCCGCTCGCTCTCGGCCGCCGATCCTGCGTACCCGCTCAGCCCCTGGCCCTGGGGCAGCGCATCGGATCGCTTGAGGACGTTCTGCGTGCGGAGCCCTGGCAGGCCGCCCACGCGGTACGCAAGCGGTGGGGGCGCGAGAACGGCGACGCCGCGCACATCGACCTTCCCGCCACTCTCGACGACCCGGCAGGAGACGAAGTCCGCGACGACGTCCCCCTGTCCTTCGCTCCCACGAGCCGGACCTTTACCACCCGACGTACCCGGCACACCTACCTCGAAGCCCCCACCGGCCTCACACCCGATCCCGCACGGCCCCGGACCACCGGCGGCCACGACCCCTTCGCCCTTCTCGGCTGGTGACCGACATGCCCTATCTCTCCCGCATCCGCATCAACCCGCTGCGCGCCGAAAGCCGCAAACTCCTCGCCAGCCCGCGCGCCATGCACGCCGCAGTTCAAGGAGGCCTGCCCGGCCTGCCCGACCAGGAACGCACCCTGTGGCGACTCGACCCGGACAACCCCCACCGTCCCCAACTGTTCGTCCTCACCACCGACAAACCGGACTGGACCCACCTGGTCGAACAGGCAGGATGGCCCGGCGCCGACGGCGAGCACTACGCCGTGCGCGACTACGCCCCGCTCCTGCAGCAGCTGGCACCGGGCCGCAGCTTCGCCTTCCGCCTCACCGCCAACCCCGTCCAGAACACCAACCGGCCCGACAAACCCACCATGCGCCAACAGGAACGAATCGAGGCGGGCCACCGGCGCGGCTTCCGCATCGGCCACCGTACCGCCGCAGCCCAGCTCAATTGGTTCCTCACCCGCACCGCACGCTGGGGTTTCGATGTCCCCCCCGCCTCCCACCTGGACGGAACCCACGACACGGACGACGAACCACCTCGCGACATCCGCATCACAGCCCGCCAACGCCACTCCTTCGGCAAAGGGCCCAGCACCGCGAAGGAAGCCCACGTCGTCATGAACTCCGTGACCTTCGAAGGGCGCCTGCGCATCACCGACCCCGCCCTCCTCACCGAGCGCCTCCTCGCCGGCATCGGCCCCTCCAAGGCCTACGGGTGCGGACTGCTCACCCTCGCCCCACTCCCCGAAAGGGAATGAACAGCCGTGCCCGATATCTGGTGGAAAGCCGACCCCCAGGACCTGCACCGCCTCGTCGACCGTGTCTCCAGCGTCTACGTCGAGCGAAGCCACCTGGACCGCGACGAGAACGCCGTCGTCATCATCAACAAGCAGCAAACCGTCCGGGTACCCGCAGCCATGGTGGCCGTCATGCTCCTCGGCCCCGGCACGCGTGCCACCCACGGCGCCATCCGTCTGCTTGCGGACTCCGGCACCACCGTGTGCTGGGTCGGTGAACAAGGCGTCCGCATGTACGCAGCTGGCCTCGGCCCCAGCCGCGGTGCCGGCCTTCTCCACCGCCAGGCCTGGCTCGTCACCCGCCCCAAGGAACGCCTTGCCGTCGCCCGCGCCATGTACAGCATGCGTTTCCCTGGCGAGGACGTCTCCACCCTCACCATGCAGCAACTCCGCGGACGCGAAGGGACGCGCATCCGCAAGTATTACCGAGCCCAGGCGGACCGTACCGGGGTTCCCTGGAACGGCCGTGTCTACAAGGCCGGCGACGCATTCGCAGCGGGCGACGACCTCAACCGCCTCCTGTCCGCCGCCAACGCCGCGCTCTACGGCATCTGCCACGCCGTCATCATCGGACTCGGCGCCAGTCCAGGACTCGGCTTCGTACACACCGGCAAAGCCACATCCTTTGTCCTGGACATCGCCGACCTCTACAAGGCCGAATACACCATCCCGCTCGCCTTCGACCTCGCCGCGCAAGGCCTCACCGAAGAACGCGACGCACGTCTCGGACTTCGTGACCTCATCGCCCGCGACAAACTCCTCGGCCGCATCGTCACCGACGTCAAGAACCTGCTTACCCCCGAAGGAACAGACTTCGACGACCCCGAAGCCAACCTCCTGTGGGACGAGCACCTCGGTACTGTCCCGGGCGGTACCAACTACGCTGGCCACGCAGACCTGTCGGCACACGGAATGACCGACAACCACATCGCCGTCATCGGACCCGAAATCGACGACCCCGAAGCCACACCATGACCGTCATCATCCTCATCGCCGCCCCAGAAGGCCTCCGCGGACACCTCACCCGCTGGATGGTCGAGGCCAGCGCCGGCGTATTCGTTGGCAACCCCAGCCGCCGCGTCCGCGACCGCGTCTGGGAACTCCTGGCCACCCGTATCGGCGACGGCCAGGCCATCCTCATCGAACCCGCCGCCAACGAACAGGGATGGGCCGTCCGCACCGCAGGCCGCGATCGCTGGCAGCCCGTCGACTTCGATGGGCTGATCCTTTCAGCCCGCCCCAAAAAGCAACTAAACGAAAACAGCCACCCCGCCCGATAAAGCCCCAGCTCAACAAGTGTCGACCCCGCGCCCGCGGGGATGGTCCGGTGTGGGCACTCGATCGAGTGCTGTCGTCGTCGTCGACCCCGCGCCCGCGGGGATGGTCCGGAACCTGATGTACGAGACCAATCCTGCCGGATGTCGACCCCGCGCCCGCGGGGATGGTCCGAGCGTTTCCTCGCATGGGGCAGGCAGCTCAACGTCGACCCCGCGCCCGCGGGGATGGTCCGACACGTAGAGGTCTAGCGCTACCACTAGCGCTGTCGACCCCGCGCCCGCGGGGATGGTCCGGTCGATCAGGCCGCAAAATTCGTGGAACTGCTGTCGACCCCGCGCCCGCGGGGATGGTCCTCTCCCACGTGGTCGGGAACCGCAACGCCCAGTGTCGACCCCGCGCCCGCGGGGATGGTCCGCCGCGCCAGCGCCAGCAGCTCGCCAGCGTCCGGTCGACCCCGCGCCCGCGGGGATGGTCCTGTCCGTGGACTCCTCTCGGCCAAGGCCGCTCGGTCGACCCCGCGCCCGCGGGGATGGTCCGGCGGACGAGGACGCCAACCGCATCTGGCGTGAGTCGACCCCGCGCCCGCGGGGATGGTCCGGGCGTCGTCGGTATGCCGGTTTACATGTGGACGTCGACCCCGCGCCTGCGGGGATGGCCCTTCACGATTTGGGGTGCTTGATCTTGATCGCTATTGCGGTGTTGTCCTCGTGGGCGGGGAAAGAGCGCACCGAGTCGGAGTGGGGGAGGGGTGGAGAGGGTGGAAGTCTGCTTACGGCGCAAAGGTTCGGTAAAACCTAGGGGGTGGCTCGGGTTCCAACTACCTGGGTTCCGCTCGGCCTCTGTCGGCGAGGAGGTGGAGGGTTACCGCCGCTACTGACGGTGACGGTTGTGCTCTTCGTGTTGGTGGGAGCGAGTCGGCCGCGCGGTTCCGTGTCCGCCGAAGTAGGGGGCGTCCTCTCCGCGCGGGTGGAGGTGCGCCTTAGGTCGTGTCGGGGCCTGGCGGCCGGTTCTCCATGCGTGGTGGTATTGGTGGGGGGCCACCACGCACACCACAACCCCCCGGGGGGGGGGGGCGGGGTCGACCGGGGTAAAAAACCGGGGGAAAAAAACAAAAAATAAAAAAAACCCCCGGGGGAGA
>NZ_JBIAUE010000022.1:0-45795 GCF_042892615.1 Streptomyces sp. NPDC001750
GACATCGCCCACTATGTCTGCTACGGCCCCGTCGCCACCCGCCTGAAGGACCTGGTCAAGGTCGCCGCGGCCAGGTGGGCCATCGAGGAGTCGTTCCAGGTCGCGAAGAACGAGTGCGGCCTGGACCACTACCAGGTCCGCCGCTACGACGCGTGGTACCGGCACGTCACCCTTGCCATGGCCGCCCTCGCCGCACTTACCGCCATCCGCGCCCGCGAGCTGGAAAAAGGGGCTGCCGTTTAGGGCAAACCGCCCTGATACCCCTGTCCGTCGCGGAGATCCGCCGCCTCATCGGCCTGGTCCTCTGCCCGCACCGCCTCACGCCACAGCACCATCTGCGCTGGTCATGGTGGAGACGCCTCAGCCAGACCCGGGCCCGCCGCAGTCACTACAAACGCCGAGGCCACAACCTGCAACTGTGATTGCAGTACTAGGCCAAATCCTCACGCCATGACAGCGAAATAGTCATCCCACGACAGCCACGACTCGACAGCATCCAACGACGAACACGCTGTTCAGCAAGCCACCCACACCATCAAAACCCGCTGTCACCCCACCCGCTGACACCACCCCGACCAATCACAGCGCGGCCGTACTCGAGGGCCTGGCCACCGGCCTGCCGGCACCACGCCGGCCGAGCATGCCCGGCGGCACCGAGCTCGGGGAAGGTGAGGAAGCAGCGAGCAGCGGGCAAGCCGCTCTACCCGTTCGGGCCGAGGCTGCTGGCGCGTCGCAGACCGGGCCGGCGCCGGATGGGGAGTGGGGCGAGAGCCTGGACGACCTCGCGGCCACCGGCCCGGCCGGCGGGACCGACAGGGATGAGGCAGGCGAAGCAGACACGGACACGTCGCTCGCTGGCGTGCGTGCTGGCGGATACGGGCTGTGGAACGCCGAAACGGAGGCCGAACAGTGGTGAACGACCCACTGGGCATGGGAGAAGTGTCGAAGGCCGGTGCCGTTTCAACCGCGCGCCGACCGGCGGACTCTGGGGTAAGCGCCGAAGGTGTCGCGGGGGGTGAGGGCGGCAACGGGCAGGCGCAGCCCGGTTCGGTGACGTGTGGGACGGGTTCGCCTGCTTCGCCACCACACCCGTGACCGGGCCTCCCGCGCCGGGAACGCCCCCGCGCAGCCTCGAGGAACGCTTGGGCTATCACTCGCAGTTCGTGACGGTACGTACTCCGGCCATCGAGGCACTGGCCAAGCAGGTACGCACCTTGATGGTCCTGGGTCGCCACCAGCAGGTCACCGCACGCCCGTCCCTGATCGTCACCGGTCCCGCCGGGGCGGGCAAGACCACCGCGCTGCTCCAAGTCGGACGCGCCTGCCACCTCGCCCACACGCGGCGACACGGCGACACCGGCGCGGGCGGGCAGGTGCCGGTCGCCTACGTGCTCGTGCCTCCCGCCGCCAGCGCGAAGACCCTCGCCCTGGAATTCGCCCGCTACCTCGGCATCCCCGTCGCGGGCCGTATGTCCCAGGCCCACATTGTGGGCAGCGTCTGCCATGCCTACACGCAGGCGGGTGTGCGGCTGGTGCTGATCGACGAGATCCACCGGCTCAATCCCCGCACCACCACCGGCGCCCAGAGCGCCGACCTGCTGAAAGACCTGACCGAACGCATCGGTGCGACGTTCGTGTACGCGGGCATCGATGTCACCACGACCGCGCTGTTCAGCGGTGTGCGCGGGGCGCAGCTCGCCGCACGCGCCTCTCTTGTCGACTGCGGTCCGTTCCCCGCACGCGACGGTGGAAACGAGCCGTTCAAGGACCTGATCCAGGCGATGGAGAACGCACTCGACCTCCGTTGTCACCGGGCCGGGAGTCTGGTGAGTCTGGCGCCGTATCTGCACGCGCGTACTGCGGGGAGGATCGGGTCTTTGGCCCGTCTGGTCAAGCAGGCGGCCATCACTGCGCTGGTCGACGGCACGGAACGGATCATCAGGACCACCCTCGACGCTGTCCGCCTCGACCACCTCGCCGATCAGCACTACCGCCCCCGCACCCGCAACAAGACCGGCTCCCGGTGAGCCCGACAGTCCTCGCAGTTCCTTGGGCAGGCGCCCCCGGTGTTTGTGGGAGGCGGCGTACCCGCCGGCGGGGCATGGGCGGCGCGGATCTTGCCCCCGGCCCCGGGGGTGTTCCGGGTACGGCCGCTGCTGTTCGAAGCGACCGCCTCATACCTACAGCGCCTCGCTGGTGCCTACCGGCTGGCGCTGCCGCAACTCCTCGACGGCAGCGGTATCAGCGTCCACGGACACGGCGCCTCACCCGCGGCTGGCCTGTACCTGACGCCCGGCGCCGCTCACCGTGTCGCTGTCCTGGGCCGGATCCCGCTGGCGCACCTCACCCGTACCCTGCCTCACCTGACCCACCACGGCCGTCATGGTCCCGGGCCGGCTGGCGCGTACTGGCAATCCCTCGAACCGGAGCGTCAGCCCGTGGCCGCCTGCGCTTTGTGTACGTGGCACCGCAGCCGGGGTGTGACCGGGATGGCGTGGGTTCATCGGCCCTGGCACCGGCTGGTCTGCCCGCGCCACCGGAAAGCCGCCCCCGACCCGCGGCTCACGTCCACGCTCCGTACCTGGGCGGTGCCCGAACTGATCAGGGCCCATCACGCCCACCAGCGCCTTCAGCGTCACCCCCGGGCTCCGAGCGCCTGGATGACGGCACGCGCGGTCACCACACGCTGGTACGACCACCAGCAGCATCTGACCGGACGCTGGCAGCATCGCCTGGGCCGACTCGTTACGGGCAACACCTGCCTGGGCCGTGCAGGGACTGCCTCGGCTGTTCTCCTGGCCCGTGATCTCGTGATCTACCCCGAAACCGTCGCGCTCGCCCGCGCCCTGGCAGCCCTCCCCCACACGCGCCGATCCCGCACGGGCGATCTCCTCGGCGTGATCGCCCACCGCCTCGGACTCGACACCCTCACCCCCACCACCAGCGATCCCCTGACCGTCCACCTCACCCACACACACCCCTGACAAGCACCAACAAGCGCCAGGCACGGCCGACACCCCTACAGGTACCTATAGACGTGCCATCACACCCGCAACGAACACAAGATCAATCCCGCAGAACCACGGAACCACAGCTCAGCACGCCGAACAGCCAAACCGAACACCCCTGCACAGCACCCGGACACAGCCACCACCGGCCACCGCACCCACCCATAAATCCCCAGCCCAACAACAAAACACCAGGCCAGAACAGCCCAACTACCAAAGATCCAAAACTCCGTCACACTGGGGTGTTACGGCTGCCTCCTCTCGCCGGGGAGACGACGTTCTCCTTTCTGTGCCGTATCGCTGCTTGCTACGGGATGGAGGAGCAGTCGTTCCTGGCTCGTTGGCAGGCGGTGAACCACCGGCCCCGTCATGAGAGCGGGGCCGTACGTGCGGATGGGGAAGTGCTGCTGGACGCGGCGGCCCGGCAGTCGCTGGGCGCTGTGTGCGGGGTCGGGGAGCTGTCGCTGGGGCGGGCGTTGCCGTCGTGGGGGCGGGAGGATCCCAAGCTCGACGGACCAGCCGGCGCCAAACCGATCGGCGATTCTTCACGTTCTCCGTGAAGGGGCGGGATCGGTCCATCGGCGATGGCCTTACCGGTCGCTGGGCCCCGTACGAGCCGGATCCTGCGCTCATTGGGCCGGCTGCAACCGCTGGCTTCAGTGCCTTGTCTTCAGTTTGGGCCACGCCATGGTGATCAGTGGCTCCTGCTGGCCAGCAAAGCGACGCACTTCCAGCAGATCGGAGCCCACGGCAGTAGCAGGGCCTCTGTGGACGGCCGGCGCACTGCCCTGATGACGAATCGCTGTCGGTGGGCCGTGCCAGAATCACGTCTCGACTCCGGATTACGCGGGAAGGCGAGACAGTTCATGCTGATACCAGCGGTTTTGGTGGCGGAGACGGTGGCGTGGCAATCGGGGGACGGGCTTGTGCCGCGGATGCCTGGAGCGGGGTTAGTCGGCCTGTTGAACGGCGGGCACGTCGAAGTCTTCGCGCTCGCCGGGGTGGCGAAGGGGGAGGTACGGGCCTGCGCGCGCATTCCGGTTCCTGACACCCAGGAGGTATGTGACTTCACATTGTCCTGGGCGATCGCTCCGGATGCCTCGTTCGCCGTGTTCGGAATGCCGGAGGGGGTCGTCGCGGTCGGGGCCGATGGAGTCGAGCGCTGGGTTCGCCGGCAGGGGATGTCGGACGAGGACTTGGTCCACCGGTCGTGCGCAGTGAGCCGGGACGGAAAATATGTATGGGCACTCGTCGTGGGTGACGAAGACCCCGACGACGGCGATATGTGGGCGGTGCTGGATTCGGCGACGGGCGAGGTGATCGCTCAGACCGCGTTGGACGGCATGACCGAGTACTACGCCACCCAATCCCTGCACCCGGATGGTGTGCACGTCCTGCTCTCCATCGGTGAGGGGCAGAACGGCTGCTACACGTACTGGAGCCGACTTCCTGAGGAAGCGGACGGCGAGAACGTCGACGAGGACGAAGGCCGGCCGCCGCTGCTCAACTATGACGGCCTCGCGGACGACAAGCAGGTCCTGCTCGACATATCGCCTGACGGCGGGGAGTTCCTGACGGCAGGATTCAACAAGGATCTGCGTCGGCACCGCTTCCCCGATGGCGAGGTCCTGACGACCCTGGCCCGGAACCGCGTACCGCTCAGTTCGCCCAAGGACGACGGTTGGGTGACATGGGAGGGCGGATATCTGACGGCGAACACCTGCTTGGTCGTCTCGTCCTGTGGGGACGAAAGCCTGCCGCAGCCCTCCCAGCACTGGGTCTACCAACTGTCCTTGGACGAGCTACGAGGCCCCGTGCTCTATCCCTCGTCGGACAACGGTAGCGTGGTGCGCTGCCTCGGCGACGGGACCTGGCTCACCACGGACGCGGCGGGAACAGGCTTGCTGCGCTGGCGCTTGTGACCCGTACACGTGGTGCAGCGCGATCAGTGCGGCGACGAGAAGCCCGATCTTCACCACGCCGTACGGGTGCTCGCCCAATCACTTCGCTGGCCGCCCCATTGACAGGCAGACCGGCGGGCCCTCGGGCTGGCGGCCGCGCGTCAATTCCACACCCGTGAAGGGCGTCTGACCGTGCCCTGCAAACACGTCGAAAACGTCGACGGAGTCGAGGTGCGGATGGGGAACTGGCCCGGCAACGTCCGCGCCGCGCCGACCGCCTCGGCACCGAGCAGCGCACAGAACTGACCGCGCTCGGCATGCGCTGGTGAGACGGAGGCATGGTGTGCAAAGTCGTCGGTCTGTTGGTGGGGTTATGTGCGGTTCTCTTCTCGGATCACGCGGCGGAGGCTGGTGCGGGCCGCTGCGAGGTCGTCTTCGAGGCTGTTGATGCGTGTTTTCAGGGCGTCGTTCTCGTCGGTGGCTTCTTGGAGCTGGCGGGCCAGTTGATCGCTGTGGCGGGTGAGGCTGTCGACGCGGGTGGTCAGCTCTGGGGTGTGGAGGGTGTCGAGCTGCTGGCCAAGTTGGTGGCGTAGGGCGCCTTGGAGCTGGTCACGTTCAGCGCGGAGCTCCCTGATCCCTTGGCGGGTGAGGTCGGGTTCGGCGCGCAGGTCAGCCAGGGCAGCCGAGGGAGTGGTGCCTTGTGGGGTGGGGTGGTGCGGGCTTGCCGGGTCTGGGCGGCTTCGATGTGCTCGCGGATGCCGGGAGCGTAGGTGAGCCAGGTGGACACGCGGGCGGCGCGGGCAACGGCGGCGTGGGGGACGGGCTGGCCGTTGCTTTCCAGAGCGGTGATCGTGGTCAGGACGCGGCCGCGCTTGTCGAGGCTGTCGCGGCGTCTGGCCTGGGCGAGGGAGACGGGGTTGCCGCGGCGGTTCATCAGGGGGCTTTCGGGGATGCGGTCAGGGGCAAGAGGGTGTGGTTCTCTCCGGCGCGTGCTTTACGCAGCACGGTGGCGGCCTCTTCGATCTGTGCCCGTTCTGCAGCGGGGAGGGCGTCGAGGCGGCGGTGCATGCGGTCGGTGACGTGCTCGAAGGCGGTGATCTGGGCGGTGAGAGAGGTGATCACGAATTCGGCGGCGTCCATGGCGCGGGCGGTCTCGCGGTCGGCGCGCAGTTCGTTGATGTGTTGCTCGATGGCGGGGAGGTAGGAGGGGTCGGGGCGGTAGAAGCCGCAGCCGGCGCACTGGAAGCGGATGGGGCAGGCTCCTCCCCTGGCTTTGACGTTGGATGGTTCGGTGCAGCCGCCGTAGGGGACGGCGACCGACCGCATCTCGTAGGCGGTGGGGGTGCACGGGGCGGGCTGGCCGGTCTGGTCGATGACATGCGCGCTGAGTTTGGTGACGGCCTGTTGTTTCCGTTTGAGGGAGACGGTGTAGTAGCGCTGAGTCATGGCGATGGATTTATGGTCCATGAGTTCGCGCAGTACGTCGACGGGGGTTCCGGCATCTGCGTGGCGCTGAGCATAGGAGTGGCGGAAGGCGTAGGGGTAGATCAAGGCGCGGTCGAAGGGCAGGGGGTTGCCCTGTGCGTCGACGCCTTCGGCGTTCAGGCGGGGCAGGGAGTCGACCCACTGGCGCAGGGCCTCACTGAGGTAGCCGCTGGAGATGTAGGCGGCGCCGCTGAGAGCGGTCAGGGAGGGGAAGAGGCAGGCATCACCCCGGGCAGGCAGGTGCAGTTGGTCACGGCGGGCCTGCCAGACACGGATTGCCTGGGTGGTGGCCTGGATGATCGGCAGGCGGCGTCGGAGGCGTTTGCGTTTGTGGTTGTTCCAGATCAGCGTGGTCTGGCCGTGGTGGGTCTGCAGGCAGTCGCGCGGGAGGGAGACGACTTCCAAGGGGGCGGCGGCCGGTGTCGCGCAGCACGGTGTAGAGGGTGCGGTACAGCAGGTGGCGGGCGTCGTCGGCGATGTCGCGGCAGCCGTAGGTGGGGCCGGTGCCGAGAGTGTCGAGCTGGCGGATGACGGGTTCGGGGATCGCCTTGCCGAGCATGTCTTCGTCTTGCTCTTCGATGCGGATGGCGTGCTCGGCCGGGACGCGGGTGAAGGGGCCGGCAAGTTCGTCCAGGGAGCCGGTGCGGCGTCCGTAGTCGATGGGCTGGAAGAACATTCCGTTCAGAGTGCGGCGATGAGAAGACGAGTACGGGGTGCCGTCTTTGCGCAGCGCGGTGCTGAACGCGTCCACCACGGCGCTCGCGTCGGTGAAGGTGAGGGCTGCGGGATCGTGGCCGGCATCCGTTTGGGAAGCGAGGGCTGTGGACGCGATCCGCGCTGCTCGCAGGGTCCGCTTGAAGTCCTCCGTGCTGGGGCGGGCGGTGGTGACCCAGTGCCGCAGTGCATGGCGCAGCCAGAGCTGCGGGATGAGGCGCAGGTCGACGGTGCCGGGGTACTGGCGGCGTTTACCGGAGGCGGCGTGGCGCAGGCCCAGGACGCGGAGGTCGATGACGTCCTCGTCGGCGGGTGTGGCGCCGGTGAAGAGGGCGTATCCGGTGTGGATGGCGGATGTGAGGTTGTTGAGGGTGCGCACGGCTGCTTGGTGGGGTTTGTTGAGCCGGGCGGTGTTGGTGTCGTCCAGGAGGGTGCGGGCGTCGGTGAGGTCGCGGGTGATGCCGCGGACCCAGTGCGGTTCCAGGACCCTGGTCCACTGGTCCATCTGCTGCAGGGCGTAGCGCATCTCCCAACGCAGCAGCTCGGGGAGGAGTTTCAGGGTGAACTGGTGGGCTGCCAGGTAGGGGGTTGTGCGCTCGCCCATTGCTCGGCGGGCACACGGTGGTCGGGGTTGGCGCGGTTGGCAGCGCTCCAGGCGCGCCAGTGGTAGTTGCACAGACCTCGGGAGTTCATCGCGGCACCGGAGCATTCGGGGACCATGCAGATGAGTTCTTCGGTGATCGGTTTGACGAGCTCGCGTAGCCAGCGGTCCAAAGTGCCCAGGCGCTCGTGGTACCTGAAGCTTCCGGTGTGCGCGACGCACAGTCCATTGGAGGCTTGCGGGCGCACGCAGCGGATGCCGTCACGGGTGATCGTGCACTGCCCGGAGACCTGTCCCCGCAGGGACTGGCCGCGATCGGGGACGAAGGTGGCGGCGAACTCCTCGCGGGGCAGGCCGCTCTTGAGGCGATGGTCGCGGCAGTAGTTACAGAAGGATGCCGGGTTGCGGATGATGGCGTCGCAGCGCAGGGTGCGGCAGCGAGACGATGACGTACGCGGGCTGTCCAGGTCCCCGGTGAACAGCCACTGCTCGGCATCCCACTCCCCCGCCCGCCACTGGGGGTCGAGCTGCGAGCGCAGCCAGTCGGTCCACTCGGGCCGCTGTTCGAGGGCGAGCTGTACGGGGGCCGTTGCCAGCTGTGGGGCGGCGGTCACGGCTGCTCCTTGAGGGCTTGGAGGTGGTCGACGGCGGCGCGCAGTTCCGTGTCGTCGACGTGTCGGTAGCGTTGCAGGGACAGCGGCGAGGCATGTCCCATCAGGCGTTGGACGACGTCGCGGTCGACGCCGTCGCGCAGCCAGCGGGTGGCTGCGGAGTGGCGCAGTATGTGCGGCCGGGCCGGATGTCCCGCCGTGCGGGCCCAGCGTTCGAAGGCCTGCTTGGTGTTCGGATACGACATCGCGCGGCCCAGCGGCGGGCGGAACAGGTTCACGAACACCATGGGGTGGTGGGCCGCCTCGGGTACACGGTCGCGTTCGTGCTGGTAGTCGGTGTAGAGGGCGACGAGTTCGGGGGTGGTGGGGATCGAGCGGGAGCGGGGTGACTTGGCGAGCGCGTGGTTGGGGTTGTCCAGGCGCCGGTGCACGTGCAGGTGCGGGCCGGTGAGGGTGCAGCCGAGCATCTGGGAGGAGGCCAGGAAGTGCAGGTCCTGTTGGTGCAGGCCGAGGGCTTCGCCGATGCGCAGGCCGGTGGCGGCCAGCAGCGCGATCAGGAACTTGTCGCGGGCCCGGGGCACTTGGCCGATCATGTGGCGGATCTGTTCGGGGGTGAGGTCCTCGTAGCCCGGTTCGGTGATCTGAAAGCGGAACGCGGCCGCCTGGATATGGCGCCACTGGTTGTTCTCGCCGGTGTCGTAGCCGGGCGGGGCGAAGCGGAGGAATTTCGGCTGGGACAACAGCGAAACCGTGGCGGGGGCGACGAGGCCGTGCAGGGCCGAGAAACGCAGGAACTCGGCGACGACGATCATCACAGCATTCGCCGTGCCACGGGACCGGTACCGGGGCGGCGCCCACGCACGGGTGCGCCGGCTGCGGGGCGGCAGCGGTTCGGTGATCAGATGCTGCTGCAGCTGGGATAAGGCGAGGAAGCTGGGGGCGGCCCAGTCAACGCCGCGGGCATGGCAGTGGTTCAGGTACAGGGCGAGGCGGCCGGCGTAGACGCGTTCGGTGTTCGGTGAACGGCCCTTGTTCCGCAGACCCTGCAGGAACGCGCAGGCCGGTGCGTGCAGGGTGTAGGTGGCCGTGTCGGCGACCACCCAGCGTTTCAGGCCCGTTAACGGAAAGATCGAGCGTTCTGCGACGAAGACGTGCTCCACGTGCCGAACGTAACCAAGCACCATGTGGGGCTGGAGCAGTTCGTGGGAAACGGCCGCAAAGCCAGGTGGGAGACGTACCAAAGGTGCCTCGCACCCAACCCACCTCTAGATAATGGATACGGCGGAATGTGACGCGGTTCTTTTCTCTGATGCGCGGGGGTCGATGGTCGACATCGTGCAAATGGTCGGGCGTGCCCTGCGTACCCGGCCCGGTCGCGGGAAACTCGCCACTTTGATCGTTCCGGTATTCCTCAAGCCGGGCGAGAACGCTGATGAAATGCTGAGCTCGGACGCCTACACCACCCTCGCGAAGGTCCTCGGGGCCCTGCGGGCGCACGACACGGACACCATCGAGGCACTGACCGACCCCCGTAACCGAAGCGGCCGGAAGAACCCCACGGAGAAGCAGGACCAGGAGCACGACGGCGATGGCGCCGATGATGTCCTGGACGGTGACGGCCTGGAGGACGGCGGCGCGGCGCGGGTGCGGGTGGGTGAGGGGGCGGCCGGGGTGCTGCGGTTCAGCGAGGAACGCGACCCCGAGGTTCTGGCCCAGTTCGTGCGGTTGCGGGTCATCGACCCGGAAGGCGCGTACTGGCTGCGCGGGATCGAGGCCGCCACGAAGTGGCTGCGCGAGACCGGGAACACGGCGCTGCGGGTGCCGTACGCGTACGTGACGCCGGACACCGGCGGCTGGGGCGGGGCCGGTGGGTATCCGCTGGGGCGGTGGCTCGCCGAACAGCGCCGCTACTACACCGACGGAACCCTGGACGCAGAACGCCTCGTGGAGCTGGAGGCTTTGGGGATGGTCTGGTCCGAGCGGGACGCGGCGTGGGAGGACGGCCTGATGGTGGCCCGGCTCTACGCCGCCGCGCACGGCCACTTCCTGCCCCCGACCGGTGCGGTGTGGGCCGACTACCCCATCGGCGTGTGGGCGAAGAACGCAAGGGCCGCGGCACGGCGGGCGCGGGAGAACGAGGAACTGCGCGAGGCCGGCCGCCGCGTCCCTTCGGCGGCCGGAGCGATGACCCAGGCACGGCAGAACGAGCTCGACGCGATCGACCCGGGATGGTGCCCGGCCTGGGACACCACCTGGCAGCGCCGTCTGCGTCTCGTCCAGGCCCACGTCCGGGCTGGCGGAACCCTCCCGGTGGCCGCAGGCACGGTGATCGTTCAGGGCGAAGACCTCGGACGCTGGATCGCTGCCCAACGGCACGGGTGGGAGCAGCTGGTAGCCGCGCAGCAGTGGCTGCTGGAGAACACCCTTGGGCTCACACCGGCCGAGAAGGAGACGGCGGGGCGGCCGGTGCCGCGGGGGCAGGACGCGAAGTGGGCCGCGAACCTCGCTGCCGCCCGCCAGTTCCACGCCCGTGAAGGACACCTGCGGGTGCCTCGGAAACACATCGAGCAGGTGGCGCTGCTGGACGCGGAGGCGGGCCTGGTGGGCCGTCAGAACGGCGCTAACGAGGCCGTGGGGGTCAAGCTCGGCACCTGGATCGACAACGTCCGCAAACGCGCCGCCAAACTCACCGAACAGCGGCGAACGGACCTCGACGCCCCAGGCATGCGCTGGTGACTGATGCGAAGGAGGAGCAGCATGCTCAACGGTCAGTCCGACGCGTGCGGGCGAGGGTTGGCGCTCGCGTGCGCCGGCCTGGGTGTCGTCCTTGTCCCCGGTGCCGGTCTGGGGGGCAGGTACAGCGAGAGGGGGGCAGGTGTCTGATATCGGCGGGCCTGTCCATGGCAGCAGTGCGGTGTCCGGGGTCTTGCGCGTTGCTCCCCTTGCCGGGGAGACGACGTCGTCGCTGATCGACCGCATCGCGGCCTGCTACTACGGGATGGAGGCGAAGGCCCTGCGGTCGTGCTGGCGGTGGCGCGGTTCGCGGCCCCGGCATGGGGGCGGGGGTGTGCGGGCGGATGGTGAGGTTGTGCTGAACGCGGCGGGGCGGGAGGTTCTGGCCCGGTTGTGTGGGGTCGGGCAGGAGGTGCTGGGGCGGGCGTTGCCGTCCTGGGGGCATGAGGAGGCCAAGTTCCGTGCCGGGGAGGGTGGGGTGCCGTTGGCGGTGTGGCGTGTCGGGGGTGCGGTGGTGGGGCCGGTGGCGTTCGGGTGCCGTCTGTGTACGGCCCGGCGCACGGGGGCGCAGGTGCGGGTGGTGCGGTACGCGTCACGGTGGGAGCGGGTGTGCGTACGGCACGAGCGGTGGCAGCTGGACGCAGACGCCGACCAGCCCCACGAGTACCTCGACCTGCGGGGTCTGCCAGAAGTGGTTACGGCGCAGCGGCGGTGGGCGGGTGTGGTGCGTCGTGCGGTGCGGGCCGGTGTGGGGCCTGGGGAGGTGTTCGCGCTGGCTTATGCGGTGGTGGGAGGGGGCGTACGGGTGGGAGCGGGAGGAGGTCTGGCCACGGCGTCTGCATCGGGTCGCTGGTGGTGATGCGGGGGGTGATCTGGAGTGGTGGCGGGTGGTGGGGCGGGATGCGGTGATCTTCCCGGAGGTGGTGGCGGTCGCGGATGCGCTGCTGGACCCGGTCATGGCGCAGCTGGTGTGGGCGGACAGTGGGGGTGAACGGCCGCGGCCGCTGTGGGCGGACGGGAAGTTCTGCCGTCGCCTCGGCGAGCGGGTGGGACGGCCTTGGTTGGGGCCGCTGATCGCGGTCGACTACGGGGGCCCGCTGGTCGCGTGGATGGGCGCGGTCATCCGCCTGCGCCGCCGTCCCGAAGGGCGGTCGGGTCCGTATGCGCGATTCGACGAGAACCTGTGGTGGGTTCGGCAGGAACACCAGCCGTCATCGATGGCCGCAGGGCTGCGGGTCTTAACCAGTGAGAAGAAGATGCCCGGCTCGGGAACGAACTGGCGGGCCGTGGTGCCCGCCGAACAGCGCTTCGTGATCACCAATCTCCTTGGCGAGGCCGAGGAGCAGCTGCAGCAGTTGCGCGGTGCGCAGGTCGGCACTACCGCGGAGGTGGCCCGGTCCATGCTGGAGGGCTTGAACCGTGGCACGGATCTGCTCGACCAGATGCTGGGGCGGGTCATGGTGGCCGCGGTGAACACCGGGGTGAGGGCGGCCGCACCCGATGCCGTGGGAAGCGGTGTACCCGCCGGTGGGGCATGGGCGGCGCGGATTCCGCCTTTGGCATCGGGGGTGTTTCGGGTACGGCCACGGCTGTTCGAAGGGACCGCCTCCTATCTGGAACGCCTCGCGCATGCTTACCGGCTGACGCTGTTCCAACTCCTGGACGGCTGCGGCATCGCTGTCCACGGACACGGCACCGCGCCCACGGCCGGGCTCGTCCTCTCCCTCGACGCCGTCCACCGCGTCACCATCCTGAGCCAGATCCCGATAAGCCACCTCGCCCGCGCCCTGCCCCACCTGACAGTGAGGATGTACGTGAGCGTTCCCCGGCGGGGTCTGACCCACCGCCTGACTGACTCAGGGTCCTCAACCGGGATCTGTCGGCCTTGTCCGGGGGACGCTCCCCCGCAGCCGTCGGGCCGGGGGACGTGACTTCATAAGAGCCTGGCCAGAGGCCCCATCACTGTCTTGTCCGCCCTCCCGGCCGACGGGTGCCAACCCACCCGGTCGAATGGACAGGACGGCACACCCAACGATGGCACAGCACGAGGTCGAGGTCACCGGCGGCGTCGACACCCACAAGGACACCCACACCGCGGCCGCGATCGACTCGGCGGGCCGGGTCCTGGGCTCGGCCCAGTTCCCTGCCTCCGCGCTCGGCTACCGCAAGCTCCTGGCCTGGCTTCGGCCCTTCGGGACCCTGCTGACGGTTGGAGTCGAGGGCACCGGCGCCTACGGCGCTGGACTCGCCCGCCACTTGCGTGAATGTGACGTGGCGGTGGTCGAGATCGACCGCCCGGACCGCAAGACGCGTCGGTGGCAGGGCAAGTCCGACCCGGTCGACGCCGAGGCCGCGGCCCCGGCCGCGCTCGCCGAACGCCGCACCGGAACACCGAAGTTCCGTGACGGCCGGGTCGAGGCCCTGCGGGCATTGCGGGTCGCCCGACGCAGCGCGGTCCAGCAACGGTCCGACGTCACCCGGCAAATCAAGAACCTGATCGTCACCGCGCCGGAAGGCGTCCGCACCATGCTGCGGCACCTGAAGGACAAGGACCTCCTGGCCGTCTGCGCGGGCTTCCGTCCAAGCCTGGACCAGGCCGGTGATCCGCTCGCCGCGACGAAGATCGCTCTTCGGTCGCTCGCCCGCCGCCACCGCGAACTGGGACCGGAGATCGACGAACTGGACGAGCTGACAGCCCCGCGCACCCAGGAGACCAACCCGGCCCTGACCGAGCTGAACGGCGTCGGCCCGGACGTCGCCGGCCAGCTGCTGGTCACCGCGGGCGACACCCCCGACCGGCTCCGCTCGGAAGCGGCGTTCGCCATGCTCTGCGGCGTCGCCCCGCTGCCCGCGTCATCCGGCCGCACCCACCGCCACCGGCTCAACCGGGGTGATGACCGGGCCGCGAACGCGGCCCTCTACCGGATCGTGCTCTGCCGCCTGCGCTGGGACCAGCGCACCAAGCAGTACATGGAGCGACGAACCAAGGAGGGTCTGTCGAAGAAGGAGATCATTCGCTGCCTCAAGCGGTTCGTCGCCCGAGAGATCTACCACGTCCTGACCATCACCAAGGCCACCGCAGCGGCGCCGAGTCACCTCGCAGCCACTGCTTGACATCCATAAGAGCATCCCACCACAGTCGTCCTGGTCCCGGGCCGGCCGCCCCGTACTGGAAACCCCTCGACCCTGAACATCAGCCCGTGGCCGCCTGCGTCTTGTGCACGTGGCTCAGGCGTTGTGTGGCGAGTTGGTCCTGGTACCGGTGGCCGCGCATGGCTTCCTCGCACCAGGCGGCGAAGGCGGGGTCGCACAACCGGTCACGGAACCGGCCGATTCCGATCCAGCGCAGTACGGCCCCGGCCCTGTCCAGACGGAAGTAGGTCTCTCCCGGCCCGGTGGTGCCGGCTTCCGGTTTGCCGGGCGGTTCGGGTGACCAGCCCAGAGCGGTGACGGTGTCCATGGAGCGGAGGCTCCCGAGGACGCCCGGCATGCTGCGGGCCTGCCTGGTCAGGTCGAGGTGTTCCACTTGCACCGGCCCGGTGTCGTCCATGGCGTTCAGGGACGTGGTGAGGTCCCCGCCGGTCTGTCCGGCGCGGCCCAGGACGATCTTCTCCTGCATCAGGACCCTGCCGGTGCCGTGCAGCCGGATCCGAGTGTCACGGTGGGTGGCGATCCCGTCCGAGACCACGAAGGGCTTGCCCGCCCAGGTCAGGACCGCTTCGTCGCCCACCGTGGCGTCAATCGCCCACGATGACGGTGCGTCGCCCTCGTACGCGACCGTGCCGGTCGTCTCCACGACGTCGAGCCAGGCGCCGGGAGCGACGTCCACCTCGATGCGGACGTCGTCGCCGGACAGCAACAGCGCCTGGGTGGCGAGCAGGCCCACCCTGGCACCGTAGGCGTCCTGATCCATGGTCCGTGCCGTCAGATGCCCGGTCGTGCGGTGGACGCGGCTGCGGCTCCCCGTGCGGATGACGCTCAGGCGGGTCGGTCCGGTCACGCGTTCTGCCCTGCATGCGCCGGATCCTGGCCGTGCGTGTGGGTGTGGGGTTCCTCGCCGTCCTGGCCGGTGTGGAAGTGCGGGGCCATGGGGCCGGGGTCGACCGGGGTGTGCTCGCCAGTGCGGTAGTGCGCGAGGGTGTCGCGGACCCAGCCGGTCAGCATCCGGATGGACGCCTCGTCGTGCCGGGACAGCGCGACCACGGGGGAACCCCGGCGGGCTTCGCGCCCTTCGCGCGTCATGCGCTCGACGTCCACGCCCACATGCTCGCCGAGGTCGGTCTTGTTGATCACGAGCAGGTCGGCGCGGGCGATGCCGGGACCGCCCTTGCGTACGACGTCACCGCCGCCGGCGACATCAAGGACGAACAGCTGGGCGTCCACCAGGGCCGGGGAGAAGGTCGCGGTGAGATTATCGCCGCCGGACTCGATGATGACCAGGTCCAGGGGGCCGAAGTCGGCCTCTATGTCCTCGGCCGCCAGCAGGTTGGCCGTCACGTCGTCGCGGATCGCCGTGTGGGGGCACGCGCCTGTCTCCACCGGGCGGATTCGTTCGGGGTCCAGCACCCCGGCGCTCTTGAGGAAGCGTGCGTCCTCGTCGGTGTAGATGTCGTTCGTGATGACGCCCAGGCGCAGTTCGTCGGCGAGCGCCCGGCACAACGTCGCGATGAGCGAGCTCTTGCCGGTGCCGACGGGGCCGGCTACGCCCAGGCGCATGGCACGGGAGGGGACGGTGGCGTTCTCAGGCACTGAAGAGCCTCTCTGTGGTGGTGTCGTGGGTCTCGGCCCAGCGCTCGATGAGGGGGGCGCCGTGGGCGGGGATCTGTTCGGGGAGGTGGAGGCGGGCGACCTGGGCGGCCATCTCGTTGATGTCGGGGAGGAGTTCGTTCACCCATGTGGTGATGAGCAGCGGGTCTTGCGGTTCGAGTTTGAGGAGGGCCGCGGTCACGGTCTGGGCGTCGTCGTACCCGACCAGGCGGGCCAGGTCGGCCGGGTTCATCCCGGCGCGGTGGGCGAGCAGACCGAGCACGACGGGGCGCGACCAGGTGCGTGCGCGAGCGTCGACGGGGCCGGGCCAGAGCGTCTGCAGGACGCGTAAATACCCGCGTCCCAGGCGCCGGCCGTTGGCCCTCAGCGCCTGGCTGGGCGTCCGGGCGGCCCAGGCGGCCTCGACGTCGGCCAGGTCGCCGCCGCTCACCGCGACCGCACGGGCGACGACGGCGGTGCCCGCCTCCACGCGGGTGACGGTGCGAAGGCGGGAACGCAGGTACGCGGGTACCTGGGCCGACGTCGTGCCGGCCCGCAACGCCGGCTCCAGACCGGCGGACTGCGTGTGTCCCCCGGACGGGAGCCGGGCATCGCCCAGCAGGGCGAGCAGGAGCGAGGAGGTGCTCACAGGGCGCCTCAGAACAGCAGGTATCGCTGGGTGAGCGGCAGGCTCTTCGGCGGTTTCGGCTGGTCGAGGTACCAGAAACCGTTCAGGCTCTTGTGCCTGGTGAGGCTGTGGCCCTCCAACGGGTCGACTCCCGGGATCTCCACCGCGACCTTGAACGTGCCCGGGTCGATGTCGATGCCGAATCGCTCGCCGTTGAAGACCATGTCCGCCTTCTCGATGTCCTTGACGGGCTTCGCGCCCTTCAGCTCACGCCGCAGGCCAAGCGTGTCCTTCAGCGAGTCCTTGAACACGCCCTTGCCTCTCACCGTGCTGTACGGGTCGGTGCCGGCGGGCGGGTTGAGCACCTTCTCGGAGACGAACGAGTAGGACAGCCGGCAGGCGATCGCGCTGGCCATCGCGGGCCGCAGGAAGGTCGGCTGCGGGGTCGACACCGAACCGTTGGGGTCACCCAGGTTGCCGATCACCATGGCACCCGCCTTGATGACCATCTCGGGCCGTACGGCGAAGAACCGCGGGTCCCACAGCACGAGGTCTGCGAGTTTGCCCTCCTTCACGGAACCGACGTACTCGTCGATGCCGTGGGCGACAGCGGGGTTGATGGTGTACTTGGCCACGTAGCGCAGCGCACGGGCATTGTCGCCCTGCCCCTGATCGGCCCCGTAGAAGTAGTTCGCGTCCTTGAAGGTCTTGTGGCTCCACTCCTTCATGACGTGGGCGACCTGCCAGGTGCGGGTCACGACCTCGCCGATACGGCCCATGGCCTGGGCGTCGGAGGAGGTGATGGACATCGCACCCATGTCGTGCAGCACGTCCTCGGCGAACATGGTCGTGGAGCGGATGCGGGAGTCGGCGAACGCCTGGTCGTTCTTGTTGCTGAGATCGAGGTGGTGGGCGGAGGCCAGCATGTCGATGTGCTCGGCCACCGTGTTCGTGGTGTACGGAAGCGTCGGGTTCGTCGAGGCGGGCAGGACATTCCGCTCGGCAGCCACCTTCAGAATGTCGGGGGCGTGCCCACCACCGGCGCCCTCGGCGTGGAAGACGTGGACCCCGCGCCCGCCGATGGCGTCGAGGGTGGTCTCGACGAAGCCCGCCTCGTTGAGGGAGTCGGCGTGCAGGGTGACTTGCAGACCCCACTCCTCCCCGGCCCTCAGTGCGGCGTCCAGCGCTGCCGGAGTGGCTCCCCAGTCCTCGTGGATCTTGTAACCGCCGGCGCCCGCGAGTGCCTGCTCGTCCAGGCTGTCCTTGCTGATGGTGTTGCCCTTGCCCAGCAGCATCACGTTGACCGGCAGATCGTCGAAGCTGCGGTGCAGGTTCACCAGGTGCTGCGGGCCGGGCGTCACGGTGGTCGCCTTGGATCCTTCGGAGGGACCCACGCCGCCGCCGATCAGCGTGGTGGTCCCGGTGGACAGCGCTTCCATGACGGCCGAGGGGGAGATGTAGTGCACGTGGGTGTCGACGGCACCTGCGGTGAGGATCTTGCCCTCGCCGGAGATCACGTCCGTGGAAGGACCGATCTCCAGGCCGGGGGTGACCCCGTCCATGACGTCGCTGTTGCCGGCCTTGCCGACCGCGACGACCTTGCCGCCCTTGATCCCGACGTCGGCACGCACAATGGAATTGCCGTTCCCCCGCTCCAGAGCGGGGGCGACGTCCAGAATGATCACGTTGGTGATCACGATGTCGGGGGCGTCCTGCACACTGGTGACCGTTCCCTGCAGCATCGACTCGCGGATGGTCTTGCCGCCGCCGAAGATCGCCTCGTCACCACCGAACGTCAGATCTTCGGTGACCTCGATCCAGAGGTTGGTGTCGCCCAGACGGACCTGGTCGCCCACAGTCGGGCCGTAGGATTTCGCGTACTGCTCGCGGGTGATGTTCGCCATTGCATTCCTCCACCTGGTGTACGAGGGCCCTGTCAGTCGAGAGCGACGTCGTCAGCCGGCTTGTCCTTGCGCAGGCCCGGCACACGCCGCCTCCCGCCGATCGCTACGACCTCGATCGCCTCGCTGGGCGCGTTCTCGGGGCTGAACCGCATGGAGTCCCCGGGAGCGATGTCAAGGCGGTATCCCCAAGGGGCCTTCCCCGGCCTCTTCGACCGGTCGTACGCCAGCTCGCGGGCCGCAGCGATCTGCTCGGGCCGCACGCGCTGAGCATCGGTCAGAACGGCCTCGGCCTCGGTGGCGGTGTCCAGGTCGGTGAAGAACAGCAGGTCCTCATTGACGTCGGCCAGATGGAAGTGCGAACCGATCTGGATGTCGCGGTCACCGACGTTGACCACGTAGACAACGGCCTTGCCGCTCTGCGAGTTGAGCACATGCAGCGCGGCCGGATCCCTGACCCACACTCCTCCCACCTCGTACTGGGAGAAGTCATGGCACTGGCTCGGGTCCAGGGCAGAGGGCGGTACGGGTTCCGGCTTCTGACAGGGATCGTTCGCGGGACAGGCGCACGTGCCCGGAGACGTGACCGGCGCGGTCACCGGAGGCTTCGCGGCCAGCGGCTGGAAGTAGGGCATGGAATTCGACCTCAGCGGATAGGAGCGGGCAGCGGGGCGGCCTTCGGCGTGCGGATCGGGTCGTAGAGGGTGACGAGCTTGCGCCCGTCGGGGAAGGTAGCCTCGACTTGGAGGATGTCGAGCATCTCGGGCACGCCCTCCATGACGTCATCGGTCGTCAGGATGCTCTCGCCCCGGCCCTGGGTGTCACCCTTCCGCTGCTCCAGGGGAACGTCGGCATCGCTCATCATCTGGTCGACGGTGTAGTTGCCCGCCCGCGCTTCCTCGATGACCCAGCAACTGATGTACGCCACCGCCTCGGGGTAGTTCAGTTTGATACCGCGCTCCTTGCGATAGCTGGCCAGCATCCCGGCCACGCTCAGCAGCAACTTCTCCTGCTCCGAGGGAATCAGGTGCATCCGTGCTCCTCTGCCGTGGTGAAGGCGCCCCGGCCTCAAGAGAGACAACGGCACCGTGCGTCCCCGCCCCATGCCCGACCTCCCGGACACATCCACCGAGCTCGGCAGGTACGTCCGGTCAGCAGATCCCCCCGCAGACAGGCGACGCCCCTTCGACAAGCACCGTGCGACGCTGAGCACCGCCGTGTGCCCGGCGGCCGCCACGTGGAAGAGCAGGTCCACCTGCGCAGGTGGACTACGCCTACGGGATTCCCCGGATTCAGGAACGAAGCATGAGCCGACAGCGCAATGCGGCTCCACCGGTTCATCAGCCGAACCGCCCCGCGCCGCAGACGATCATCACGTCAAGGACCGGCTTGCTGCCGCATATCCACACGGTCACCCCCGAACGGATGCAGACGCGAGCGCTTGACCGAAACCACCACTCACCGCAACGGGAAACGCGCCGGCAGACGCTGCGACGCGGAGCCGGTCGACGTACGGAGCCGGAAGGACGGGCACCTGGTATTCGAGCGCCTGCGCGGTCCGCCTCGCCGCCCGCGGCCAGCAGCTGGAGAAACGCCTCTCGCTCGCGCCGGACGATCACCCCGCTGGAACAGCGCAACGTCGAGCCGGCATCGCACCTCGAAGAACGGGAGGCCGAACTGGAGGCCGCGCGCCGCCAACCGCGCGCCGACCCGGGCAGAGCACCTTCCTCCTCCGGCAACAGCCCGCCACACCAGCCGCACGACACACCACCAGCGCCGCACGCGGGCCCATGTCCGATCACCCACAACGGTCGTTATCGATCGCGACCACGGCCCCCTCGGGGCCTGCCGTCACAGCTTTCGGAATGTGCCGCGTTCCACGGAGTCGCGGCCCTGCCCAGCTCCGGCCCCACATCGGTGGCAGAGCCGATACCACGGGACCAGCCACCACCCGTCACCGGAAGAAAGAGAGTTCTCAGTGTCTGCTCGCACCCTCACAGCGGCCGTCGGTGCCACCTGCAGCGCCTTCGTTCTGCTGATGGCCGTACCCGGTTCGGCCTCAGCGGCCACCGGCCAGTTCCGCTACACCTACGCCACCGCCGAGGGATACGAAGCCGTCGGCTTCCTGACCAACCCCGCCAGTGGCGAATGCATCAATCTGCAGGGGCCTGCCTCCGAGCCGGGTTCCGCCAGCCGGGCACCGAAGAACCACACCAACGCCACCGCCACCGTCTTCCTCGATGCCGACCGCAACAGCGAGGTCTACTACACCCTGCCTCCCGGCGCGGGGGCCGGGGACCGTCTCCTCACACGCTCCGTGATCCTCTCGGGAAAGCCGAGTTCCTGGCGCCGGCCGAGACCGACCACGGCCGGCTCGCCCTGCGGCTCGAGTCCGAGGAAGCCGGCGGCGAGGTCCTCGGCAGGGCCCAGTTCGGCCGCGGCCAGCCGCACGACGACCCGGTCCTCGCCGAGCACCGCGTGGCGATAGACCCGTGCGGTCAGCTCGACGGCCGAGGGACCCGCACCCCGCGCGTCGGCCGGAAGGACCGCGCCTGCCGCGAGCAGCTCCTTGTTGTCGTTCCCAACCGTCCTGGTCACGCGTCCCCGCCCTCTTCGATCGTGCGGCCGACGTACAGCGCGGCGGCCATGCGCATCCCCTCGGACCAGGCCACCGGCCCGACCTCGGTCAGCCGCACCGCGCGGCCGTCCTCGTCGTGCCAGCTCAGCCCGCCGGTCTCCGACTCCCCGTCCCAGTACGGCTCGCCGATCCACACCGACGCCTCCGTGCTGCGGCCCCCGTCACATACTTTGCACGTGCGTAGCCACCGGACACCCGGTAGCCGAGGCCGGTGGCGCGCGCCGCGAGACCGAACCGCGAGGCGAACTTCCCGCCCGCGTAGTCCCGTACCTCCGTCACCGCCGTCGCCGGGCGCCCGGTATCCGGCGCGTTTGGCCTGGTCCAGGTCGCCCGGTGGATCTGCTCCACCTCCTGGGTGATGCCGAGATCGGCCGCGAAGTCCCGTACGTCGTCCAGGTCCGGCAGGAGCACGGGGTGAGGAAGCGTCACCGTGCGCGGCAACAGCCGCACGGTCTCACCATCGAGGTCGACCACCTTGAGCTCCCCGTCACCAGTGACGTCCCGCAGGAAGCCGACCTCGTCCGGATCGTCACCCACGACAGCCATGTCACGCAGCGCCGCCTGCCACGCCTCGTCCGGCCACACCCGCGTGATCAGCTCGGTCGGAACCGGAAGCGATGACACCATCCAGGCATCCACCCGAGCCACGCACGAGGCCGCGTGCCGGTCCAGCCACTCGGCCAGCTGCCTCAGCCGGTCGGCCTCGGGACTGTCGCGCAACGCCTTCGGCAGCGCCTTCAACTGCCGCCCCCCGACCCGCCGTGCGACCACACGCCCGTCCTCGAGGGTGATCTCGTACCCTCCACCCGCTGCCAGCCACGGCATCAGCCGTGCCCCTCCGCCTGTCCATCAGATGTCAGCGCAGCCCGAACCAAGGGTCACCAGGCCCCCTGAACTGCGATATGAGGGGAGACTGACGAGGGCCACTGACAACGCAGGTTGGTCCGCGCTGCCCCCGCAACAGCCTGACAAGAACCCCAGTACTGCCAGGGACGGTAGGCGCCACACCGCCCACCTCCACCAACCACACCGGAATCTCGTAACTTGTCGTCGACATGCCCTGTGATCCAGATCACGGGTCGCAGGTGCATCGCGGGTCGCACGCCAGTGCCTTTTACAGGGTGTAGGCAACCGGCGAGAACAGGAACAGTGCGAATGGAGCAGAGTCGAGCCCGGGCGTTCGACGAGTTCGTGGCTGCCCGCTGGTCGGTGCTGCTCCACCTGGCCCGTCTGCTCGTCGGAGGCGACCGACATCGGGCCGAGGACTTGTTGCAGGAGTCCTTGGTCAAGCTCTGGTTCGTCTGGCCCAAGGTCGCGGATGAGGCACCGGAGCCGTACGTCCGCAAGGTGATGATGCGTGCGGCGGCACGCTCGGGACAGCGGCGTTGGTGGGGTGAACGCCCTGCCGAACAGCTGCCCGAGGCGGCGGCGGTCGGCGATGTGTCCGCGGACGTGGCGGAGCGTTCTCGACTGGAGGCCGCGCTGGCCCAGTTGTCGCCGAAGCAGAGGGTGGCGGTGGTACTGCGCTACTACCAGGACCTGCCCGAGAGGCAGGTGGCGGAGGCACTCGGATGCCCGGTGGGCACGGCTCGGTCCCACGCCTCACGCGGAGTGGCGCAGCTGAGGCGGCTCCTGGGCAATGTGAACGAGCCGGCGCGGTGAAGGAGAACCCCATGGATCACTTCGAGCGGCAGCTGGCACAGATGATGCGCGACACCGAGGCGCCCACACCGTTCGAGCCGAGGCACCGGGAACGCCTCTGGTCGGGGGTGCGTGCCCGCCGTCGGAGACGAGCCGCGCAGAGCGCAGTCGGCTCCGTCCTGGCCGTCGTCGGCCTCAGTGTCGGGCTGACCCTGCTGCCCGGCCATGCGACCCGGGTCGAGCCCAGCCACCCCGGACCACAGCCCGCGACGAGCCCGTCGCCATCCGCCTCGCCCGCGACACCCGACCCGTCCCTGAGCGCGCCCCCCTCCTCGGGCACCTCCACCGCCCCCGCGCGCCCGGACGAGACCACCACAATCATGCCGCCGGGCACGATCGAGACCCCGCCGGCGAGCACGGAGAGCACGTCGCCGCCCTCGGCCCCGCCCTCGGGTACGGCGACCGCGCGGAACTAGCCGTCGACCGCCTCGTCCTCACCCATCGCCCCGTAACGCCGTAGCACACCGTCGCCCCGAGTGTCTTCGGCCCGCCCCGCACCAGGTTACAAAAAGGACAAAACATGAGAAAACAAGGGTCACTCGCCCTGAAGGACCCAAGCCGACTGCCGCACCGCGCACCGGTGGCGACGCACCATCCGGAGCCCGTCCTGGACGTGGTCGTCCCCGTGTTCAATGAGGAGAGAGATTTGGAGCCGAGTGTGCGACGGCTCCACGCACACCTGTGCCAGACCTTCCCCTATCCGTTCCGTATCACCATCGCCGACAACGCCAGCACGGACAGCACCCCGCAAATCGCCGCTCGGCTGGCAGACGAACTGCCCGAAGCACAGTGGCTTCGGCTGGCCGAGAAGGGGCGCGGCCGGGCGCTGCGTACCGCCTGGTCGCACTCGTCGGCCCCCGTACTCGCGTACATGGACGTGGACCTGTCCACGGAACTGACGGCGTTGCTGCCGCTCGTGGCCCCGCTGCTCTCCGGCCACTCCGACATCGCCATCGGCACCCGCCTGGCCCCCGGTTCCCGGGTGGTGCGCGGTCCCAAGCGAGAGATCACCTCTCGTTGCTACAACGCCCTCCTGCGCTCCGTCCTCGCCGTGGGCTTCTCCGACGCTCAGTGCGGATTCAAGGCGGTGCGGCGTGATGTGGCCGAGCGACTGCTGCCCCTCGTACAGGACTCGGAGTGGTTCTTCGACACCGAACTGCTGGTGATCGCCGAGCGTGCCGGGCTGCGCATCCATGAGGTACCGGTCGACTGGGTGGATGATCCCGACACTCGGGTCGACATCCTCACCACGGCACTGGCCGACCTGCGCGGCATCGCCAGGATCGGCAAGGCACTGGCGCGAAACACACTGCTGCCGGGCGGGTCGCTCCGCGACGGTAGCGCCGACGCCCCGGGCAGGCTTGTCACCCAACTCATATGCTTCGCTGCCGTGGGAGCCGTCAGCACCCTCGCGTACCTGCTCCTCTACGCGGCGCTGCGCCCGGTGGCCGGATCCCAGGCCGCCAACGCTCTCGCACTGCTGGCCTGCGCCGTCGCCAACACGGCCGTGAACAGGCGACTCACCTTCGGTCTCCGTGGCCGCGGCGGTGTGCTGCGCCACCAGAGCAGGGGCCTGGTCGTCCTCCTGATCGGTCTGGCGCTCACCGGCGGATCGCTCGCCGCCCTGCACCACGTGGTGCCCACGGCCGGACAGGCCATCGAACTCGCCGTACTCCTCGCCGCCAACCTGGCCGCGACGCTGCTGCGGTTCCTGTTCTTCCGAGCGTGGGTGTTCCGCGCATGATCAGGACCACCCCCCGTACGACCGCGACCGGCACCCTGAGCTGGAACGCGAGGCTGTCGCAGCAGCCTGCCACCACGGGCCCCGACCGCCGGCGCCGCCTGCGCCGCGCAGCCGAGCACTACGGCCCCGTACTGGCCGTCTACGGCGCGCTCAAGTTCATCGGCTTCGCCACCTTCATGTGGCTGCTGCACTCCGCCGGGGACTACCGCACGAAGCACCCGCGCTTCGGCGGCGGCGCCCGACCGTGGGACGTCCTGGCCAGCTGGGACGGCTGGTGGTACCAGCAGATCGCCACACACGGATACGACCCTCAGCTGGTCCCGATCCCCGGCGCCACCGGCCCGATCACCCTCGAAGGTAACTCGGCGGCGTTCTTCCCGCTCTACCCGGCGCTGATGCGGCTGGTCTCCGAGCTCACCGGCCTCGGCGTGTACGGCGCCGGCCTACTGGTCTCCGTAGTCGCCTCCTTGGCCGCCGCCCTGGGCATCTACGCCGTCACCGAACGCCTCGGCGGCAGAAGGGCCGGGCTGGCCGCGGCCGGACTCTGGGCCGTCTGGCCCGGTTCCGGCGCGGAGTGGGCGGTCTACTCCGACTCACTCTTCGTGGCTCTGGCCGTCTGGGCCTGCCATGCCGTCCTGAGCCGCCGCTGGCTCACCGCCGGTCTCCTCACCTGCGTGGCAGGGCTCAACCGGCCCACCGCCGTGGCGCTGATCGCCGCCGTCGCCGTCGCGGCCCTGCTCGCGCTCCACCGTCACCAGGACGGCATCCTGCGCCCGGTGGCCGCGATGGCCGTCGCCCCGCTCGGTCTCCTCGCCTATCTCGGCTGGGTGGGTCACCGAATGGGCGACTACGGCGGCTACTTCAAGCTTCAGTCCGATGCCTGGGCCCACGAGTGGGACTACGGCCGGCACACCCTCGACGTCCTCACATCCGTCCCGGTGGGCCACTCCGACTATCTCTCCGCCTGGCCCTTCGCAGACCTGATCGGCGTCGGTGTCGTCCTGCTCGCGCTCGCGCTGCTCTCGCTGCTGATCCGGCTGCGTCCGCCGACCGTCCTGGTGGTCTACACCATCCTCACCCTCGTCCTCGTCCTGGGCAGCCAGCAGATATTCGCCAACGTCTCCCGCTATCTGCTCCCCCTCTTCCCGCTCTTCCTCCCGCTCGCCCTCGCCCTGCGCCGCCTCAGCCTGCCCCTCCAGCTCATGCTCCTCGGCATCGCGGCCCTGGCTTCCGGCTCGTACGCGGGCTACGGCCTATTCGAACTCGGCGTCCCGTAACCGACGGACCCAGGACGTCCGGATGCCACTTGTCGCCGGGACTGGGCCACCGACGGCCCAGTCCGCCGACGTACTGCTGACCGAATTTCAGGCACCAGCGGCGGACCATCTCGTACGAGACGGTCACGGCGCGCTCCAGCATCAGTTCCGCACGGCCGCGCACGCAGCGGCCACGAGCCCGTTCAAGCCTGTTCTCGCTCGTATTGCTTCCTCAGTTCCAAAGGGGGGCGGCAAGGCTGTTCCGTACGCGGAATGGCCCCTCGCCCGAGAGGTATGCCAGGGCAGAAGAGGGATCACCGGCCGCAGAGGTTGCTTCGCTCCACCGCGCCTTGCCTGAAGCCGAAGCGGCCGCCCCGGGCGGTGTCCGGTCACGGCCCCGTCCAGGGGCGCCATCCGGTTCGGGTGCCGTCCCACGCGTACCAGTTGATCCAGTAGTTCTTGGCACCCTGGCCCATGGCCAGGGTGCCGAACTCGTAGTTGCGGCACCCCTGCGGATTCGTGTTGAGGACGATGCTGCTCTGCCACTTCCTGCCCGGAGAAGACCAGTTGCTCCAGCTCACGGATGCCGTCTTCGTGCGGACGTAGGCGGCGTAGTCGGTGCCGACCGCGCATTCCATCCGGACGCCGCGGTCCGTGGTCCAGGGGGCGACGCCGTATTCGCAGATGATGGTGCCAGTGCCACGCTGGCACCAGGAGTCTGCGTGCGCCGGGTGGCGGCGACGGCCGTACCTGCGATGACCGCGGCGGTGAGGACGACAGCCCTGATTCTCTTCATTGCGAGTCTCTCTGCGCTTGCGCGGAGGCTGTGCCCGATCGGCCCGGACGGGGGTTTGAGCCGGGCCGATCGGCAGCCCCCACCCTGAAGCAGGCATCTGACGTTCCGCGTGCGTCCTGCTGACGTCCTGCTGACGTCCGGCTCGGAACGGTCCGGAGCTACTGACCCGAGGAGTCGGCGCGCAGTTTGTCCGCCCGCTCGACCGGGTCGTGGCCGGCACCGGTCTTCCCGGTCCGGCCGAGGACCAGCACACGGCGTACCAGCACACTCCCGAAGTAGTGGATGGTGTGTTCGCCCACCCGCGGCCATGGACCCCGCCCGGATAAAGGCCCCGTACGCCGTCGAAGGACACCGCCTCCGCACAGCCCTGCAGACGCTCCTCGGCTCCTGCAGGCTGAGCGGCCTTGGGCCTGTGCAAGGATCGGACCATGGACGAAGCACACTTCTGGGCCCTCATCGCATCGTTCGACTGGGAACGGACCGGTGACGACGACGCGGTGCTCGCTCCTGCTTCGCGGGGGCTTCAGGGGCTGCCGCCCCAGGAGATCGTCGCGTTCGAGGACCTGCTTGCCGCCAAGCTGTACGCACTGGATACGCGCGAGCACGCTCGTTGGTGCTATCAGGGAGAGGCGGATCCGGACAATGGAGACGATTACATCTCCGCTGACGACTTCCTGTACGCGCGTTGTGTCGTGGTGGCGAACGGAAGGGAGTTCTACGAGGGGGTACTCGCGGATCCCTCGCGTTTCCCGACCGGGATGGAGTTCGAGTCTCTCCTCTACCTCGCCAGCAATGCGTACGAGGCCCGGACCGGAGCTCCGCACGACCAGCTCACGAGCGTGTCCTGGGAGAGCTTCAGCAACACCGCCGGATGGCAGCCCACCCACAGCACAACGGGAGGACGCTACACCGGGCCTGAGATGCCGCCATTGAACCGCCGGCCTGCATAAAGCCGCTTCCCCAGGGCAAGGCCGCAGACCGGGACAGCGAGAAGCGCTGCCGGCACGGGGTGGAAGAGGTGCCGGAGGCTGCCGAACAGAAGGGGCGTCAGCCGCCGGCGGGCGCCGGTCTCCTCGGTCGGCCGGGTGTAGCGCCCTGCCGTGCGGGGCGCCTGGTCATGAGGGCGTTGGCGGCCCAGGTGGTCAGGGTTTCGGAGTGCTGAATGAGCGTTGGCCCTCGCGTGGCGGGGGAGGCAGGCATCATCCACGCCGTTCGACGACCCGGCGGCGGGGCAGCACGACGAAGCCGGAGGCGTCCTTGGGCCGGCTGACCGGCTTGATCGTGAGGTTGAGGTGCTGTTTCGCCCAGTCGACAAGCTTCCCGGTGTAAGCGGAGTCGACCCACGCGATCGCGCTCTCGGGCTGCACCAAGCCCAGACGGACCCCCGACGATGAGCACAAGCCCGGCTGCCGGGAGTTCGAGGCCGGCCAGTTGCCCGGCGAGGCCCCGGGCGCGTGATGCGCAGGATGACCCAAGGCCAGTCTCCTCGGCCCCGCCGTCTGCTTCGAGCCCACCGAAGGGGTCTGCCCAGCTCACGGGACGCTCTCGTGCGAGAGTCGAGCCAACCGATGGTCTCGGTCGCGTTCTGGCGTCGGAGCGGGCCTCTCGACCAGTCTCTGCGCCGGGCCATCGGCCGGGGACGACGACCGACGCAGGTCGCTGAGACGACGAGGCCTTGCCTCGGCTCAACTACGCAAAGGAGCGGTGCATTGACCGCCCCGCAACCCGCGGACTCGATCGCCGACGTGCCGATGGCGCTGGTGTACGACGCGTTCGCCGAGACGGCCAACCGGCTCGCCGCCTGCTGCACGCGCCTGTCCGACACCGCCTTCATGGCCGAAGGGCGCGAGCGTTGTCGAGGGCTGTCCCGTAGTCCCTGGTGGATCAGCGCTCGGCGTCGGATGCGGTGCGTCGCAAGGCGGAGCGGCGCCCGCATACTGGATGTACGTGGGCGTTCCGACAACGCGGCGAGGTGCCGTAGCTGTCGTCGTGCGCCCGCCAGGGATTACGGGGCAGCCCTTATTATCATGTGGCGTTTCGTCGTCGGACGCCGATGCCTGCCTGGCCGTGTCCGCCGCCCAACGCCCACGACGTCCGCCGCACGGCGACGGCGTCGGGTATCGAGCAGTCGAGGAGAGGAACGTTCATGCGTGCTCGGAGCATCGGCGCGGCCGCCGCAACAGCTTTGGCGCTGGTGGCTGCCCGCGACCTCGTCCAGAAGAAGCACGCACTGCTCAGAAACTTCCCCGTGGTCGGGCACGCCCGGTACCTGTTGGAGACGATCGGGCCGGAGCTGCGGCAGTACGTCGTGACGTCCAACGAGGAAGAGCGCCCGTTCAGCCGCGACCAGCGCACCTGGATCTACGCGTCGGCGAAGGAGGAGAACAACTACTTCGGGTTCGGAACCGACGTAGACGTCGAGCACGTGCAAGGGCACGCGTACGTGAAGCAGCGCACGTTCGCCGGCACGCTGCCCGACCTGCACGACCCACAGGCCCCGCTGCCCTCGGCCAAGGTGCTGGGCGGCCCGCGCGGGCGCGCCAAGGCGTTCCGGCCGGCGAGCGTCGTGAACATCTCGGCGATGAGCTTCGGATCGTTGTCCGGCGCGGCCATTACGGCGCTCAACAAGGGCGCGGCGCTGGCCGGCACGATGCAGAACACGGGTGAGGGCGGCCTCTCGCCGTACCACCGCAACGGCGGCGACCTCGTCCTCCAGATAGGGACGTCGTACTTCGGTTGCCGCAACGAGGACGGCACCTTCAACCTCGACAAGCTCAAGGACGTGGTCGCCGGCGCCCCGGTCAGGGCAATAGAGATCAAGCTCTCCCAGGGTGCCAAGCCGGGGCTCGGCGGGATGCTGCCGGGCGCGAAGGTGACCCCCGAGATCGCCGAGATCCGCGGCATCCCGGCCGGCAAGGACTGTGCCTCCCCCTCTCGGCACACCGCGTTCCACGACGTCGACTCGATGCTCGACTTCGTGGAGCTGCTCGCTACCGAGACCGGTCTGCCGGTCGGGATCAAGAGCGCTGTCGGGGAGATGAGCTTCTGGCAGGAGCTGGCCATGCGGATGGCGCGTGGTGATCGCGGGGTCGACTTCGTGACCATCGACGGAGGCGAGGGCGGTACCGGGGCGGCTCCGCTGATCTTCACCGACTCGGTGTCGCTGCCGTTCCGGATGGGCTTCTCCCGCGTCTACAGCACGTTCGCCGAGCGGGGTCTGACCGACGACCTCACCTTCATCGGCTCCGGCAAGCTCGGCCTGCCCGAGAACGCCGCCGTCGCCTTCGCCCTGGGTGTCGACATGATCAACGTCGCCCGCGAGGCCATGCTGTCCATCGGATGCATCCAGGCGCAGAAATGCCACACCGACAAGTGCCCCACCGGCATCGCCACCCAGAACCCGTGGCTGGTGCGCGGCGTCGACGCGCCCTCGAAGGCCGCCCGGGCCGCTGTCTACCTGCGCACCCTGCGCAAGGAGCTGCTGAAGGTCTCGGGAGCTGTCGGCGTCGCCCACCCGGCACTCATCACCACCACCGACATCGAGATCATGAACGGCGACTACGACGCCCGCACCCTGGCGAGCGTCTACGGCTACAAGGACGGCTGGGGCGAACTCGGCCCGGAGCTCGCCCAGGAGATCACCGCACTGCTCACCACCGAACCGACCCCGCTCCAGAAGCCGGCCGGCTGACGCACGACGAGTTGCCGGTGGGCAGCCAGGCTCTGTCCGGGCGACCTCGCAGGGCTTTTGCGATCGGGGCGTGGACGGGGTGATCGCCGGGGCCCGGTTCTCCTTGCGGCGGGGAAGGTCGCCGGGGCAACCGGTCGTGGGCGGCGTCAGCGTCCGGACCCCTGCCGTACTGTCCATGGGCACCGGTACGGCCTCGACGTGGACGACCGGTATCCGGGCCCTGGTGGTGTGCGGCTGGTCGGTGTTCGGTCGGCCCGGTGCGGTCCCGATCGTGCCGGACATCTTCTGATCGCACGTTCCGGGCGGGGCGTCGGCCCGGACCGCGTATCCACCGGTCGGGGGCAGTTCGGGGCCTCGTGAGGTGTGCACACACCGGTCGCCCGGAAGGGGCTTCTCGGGGATCGGCCAGGATCGGGGGAACGACGGGGGTCAGTCCTCAGTCCTCGGAAGCGGTCGGTTGCCATGCGTAACGGCGCGTGTCGGGAATGTGTCTGCACATCAGGATGTAGCCCTCGGGGCTGAAGGCGACGTCGTACTCCTGGGCCGCGGGGCAGGGACTGAAGGCGGTGGGCCCTTCGGGGTCGGCCGGGCCGCGCCGGGCATCGGCGGGGACAGCGGGGGCGGTCGGCGGGGGGCTACCCGCGGGGGCGGCTGGGTGGTCGGGGCTGCCGCTGGTCAGCGCTGCCGTCGTGGCGAGTCCCGCCAGGAGCGCGGCGCCGACGGCGAGGGCTGCCCCGAGGCATCGGCGTCGGGAGGACCGGTCGGTGACGGGAAGGGTCGCATCGCCGAGCTGGTCGGCGATGAGGAAGGGCTCGTCCTGCCACTGCAGGGGCCAGTGTTCCGTCCCGAGGGCGATGCGGGCGGCGGCGATCACGTCGAGGGCTGCCGCGGCGGTGGGCCGGTGCTCGGGCCGCTCTGCGGTCATGGCGGCGAGCAGTGCCGGTGGGGCACCCAGGACGCCCAGTACGAGCCCGGCGGCGTAGATGTCCTGGGCGGGGGAGCTGCCGGCTCCGGCACGGATCTCGGGGGCGAGGTAGTCGGGTGTGCCCGCGACGTAGGCGGGTGCGGTGAGCTGGAGGTGGGGCAGGACGCGGGCGACACCGAAGTCGCTGAGGTAGGCATGGGGGCGGGCGGCCCCGGTCGCGGCGAGGAGGATGTTCGAGGGTTTGACGTCGCGGTGCACGAGGCCGGCGCCGTGCACCGCGACGAGCGCGTCCAGGATCTGTTCGGCGAGGAGCAGGCCGACGGCGGGTGGCAGTTCGCCGTAGTCCGCGAGAAGCCCGGCGAGCGTGCCGCCGCGGACCAGGGGCAGCACCAGCCAGGCCTCGCCGTCGCGGACGAACCAGTCGACGGGGGCGAGGACATGGGGGTGCCCGATGCGTACCGATTGCTCGCACACCAGCCGCAGCAGCGACTCGACGTCGGCACCGCCGGTGACCTTCACTGCCACGTCCTTGCCGTGACGCGTGTCCACGGCTCGCCAGACCGTGCCCTGGGCGCCGCTGGCGACCGGTGCGAGCAACCGGTAACGGTCGGCGAGCATCCCCCCTGCTTCCATGCGCCGTAGCGTACCGGCGCACGGGGTCGTCGACTCAGGCGCCGGCCAGCGTGAGGATCACGGTGTCGGCGGTAGTGGTGATCTGTACGGCGGTATTGCCCGAGGTCGCGGTGAACGTGCCGCCGATGTCGATCACGGTGTACTGGTCGCCCTCGAGGGCGGACCGGTAGGCGTCGAGTGTGGCCTCGGGGTCGTCCGTGCGGTACGTGAGGACGTACGCGCCCTTGCCCCCCGTCACGGAGGTGAGCTCCCCCTCCGGGAGCGGCAGGCCGGCGGGCAGGTCGTCCGGGGCCTTCACGCCGGAGGGGGCGGCGTCGGACGGGGCGCCCGTATCGCCGGAGGCGGCGGCGTCCGAATCGGCGGCGGTGGTGGCAGCGGGCTTGTCTGAGCCCTCGGGGGCGGCGCCATCGCTGCCGCAGGCGGTCAGGCCGAAGACGGCGAGGGCAGCGACAGCGGCGAGCGAAGTGGTGCGCGTCCAGGACACAATGACTTCCCGTCAATTGAGGGTGGGTCGAGCTTCCGGAAGGAGATTGACACATGAAAACAATTTTTGACAAGTGTAAAAACTGCTAGCGTGGACCCATGGACCAAACCGCCACGACGCGCAACCAAGAGCTCCAGCGCCAGTGGTACGGCGCTCCGCTCGGTGAGCTCTGCCGGGACCTGTGCACCCTGTTCGCGGTGACCCAGTCCGGCCTCGCGGAGATCCTCGGGATCTCACCGGCCATGCTCAGCCTCGTCATGAGCGCCCAGCGCGCCCGGATCGCCAACCCCGACGCCGCGGCCCGCCTCTCGGCGGTGCTCCACCTCGCCCATGACGTCCGTACCGGCGCCGTACCGGCCGCGACCGCACGCGAGACGCTGGCGACCATCCGGGCCAGCCGAACCCCCGGCCAGGACTCGCTGGGCACCACCTCACACCCGCCCGCCCCTTCCCGACCGGCCCCGCCCCTCACGCACGGCCCGGCCCGGGACCTGGACACGGACTTCGCCCTCCGGCTGCGCGATTTGTTCAACTCCCGTGCCGGGGCCGCGGAGATCCTGGCAGCCGCGGCCCTCCTCGAAGCCGACCACCCCGGCCTCGCGGACATCCTCCGCACCTGCGGCGCGGGAAGAACCGACGAGGCCGTGAACCTCGTCCGCCGACCCGGCGCCGGTGGCGGTGTCAGCGGCCTTCGCGACCAGGCCGCGTCTTCAAGCTGACACCGTTCGACCGGAAACCGGGCTGCGCGGTCTCCGGTGCGTGCGATCGCGAGGCGGAGGATCGCCCTCGTACCGGACGTACGAGGACGACTCCGACAACGCCGCGAGCGATGGGGGATCCGCTGCTCGAGCGAAGCCGAGAGCTCCGGGAAGTGCCGGACGCCGCACAGCACATGACAGGTCGAAGACACGGTCCGGAGCTGCCGCGATCATCTGCCCGGCCAGGGCGGGCCTGATAGCGAACGCCAGGTTGCCGGGGATCCCTGCGCTCGTGCGGCGCTCGGTCATGAACGTGCTCGATCAGCTCTGGGCAACCTCCAAGACCAGGGCCGCCCGACGGACTCCCGGGGAGCACGAGGCCGGGGCGCGTGCGTGGGATCCGGTGCGGCCGGAAACGGTGAACGGCACGAGAAGGCCCCAATTCCCGGCGGGCGAAAGCGGAGCCCGCCGCAGCGCGCAAGCTCACGTCCGAGCTGTCGCACCCGGAGGGGTTACCTCATCTCCGTGATAAAACCGCAGACCGGGGCAGACGAACAGAACCCATGGGTAAGGACCTCCCATGCGAGCCATCACTGTTCGAGACCGTGACGCCGGGATCGCCGGGCTGTCCCTGACGGACGACATGCCCTACCCTCATGCGGCCGAGAACGACGTCGTCGTGCGCGTGCACGCTGCGGGCTTCACCCCTGGAGAGCTGGAGTGGCCCGGTACCTGGACCGACCGCGCGGGCCGCGACCGGACGCCGAGCGTACCTGGGCACGAGTTGTCGGGAATCGTCGTCGAGCTGGGATACGGCACCACGGGCCTGAGTGTCGGCCAGCGGGTGTTCGGCCTGACCGACTGGGCCCGCAACGGCACACTCGCCGAGTTCACCGCGGTGGAGGCCCGCAACCTCGCTCCGCTGCCGGCGGACATCGACCACACCGTGGCCGCCGCGGTGCCGGTCTCCGGGCTGACCGCGTGGCAGGGCCTGTTCGACCACGGCCGCCTCGCCACCGGACAGACCGTCCTGATCCACGGCGTCGCGGGCAGCGTCGGCTCGCTCGCGGTGCAACTCGCCCACGAGGTCGGTGCGCGAGTCATCGGCACCGGCCGTGCCTCCGCCCGGGACAGGGCGCTCGCGCTCGGCGTGGACGCCTTCCTCGACCTGGAGTCCGAGAAACTGGAGCGCGTCGGCGAGGTCGATGTCGTGTTCGACGTGATCGGCGGAGATACGCTCGACCGCTCGGCCGCCCTGGTGCGCACCGGCGGCACCCTCGTCACCATCGCCATGCCGCCCAAGGTCCGGCCCCAGCGCGGGCGGGCCGTCTTCTTCGTCGTCGAACCCGACCGCGCCCGGCTCGCCGAACTCGCCTCGCGACTGAGGGACGGACGGCTCAAGCCGCTCGTCGGCGCCGTACGGCCACTCGCCGAAGCACCTGCCGCGTTCTTCCCCGGTACGCGCACCCCCGGCAAGACGATCATCCGAATCACCGAAGGCTGAACAAGAGGCCCATCGTGATCGGACTGCGGATCCCCGGTGGGCCCCTGGCAGTCGCCACACTGACTACGGCCGCGGCCTGCGCCGTCTCGGCCCGGACCGTCCGCGCCGCGGCACCGACCGCTGCCGCGGCTTCGAAGCCCCCGAAACCCTGACGCCCCAGTTGCGTCAGGCCCTTCCGAACATGAAGGGCAGGACATTCACTTCGGCAACGGCCACCGATGCGCGTCGAAATTGAGGAGCCGCTGAGCAGGGGGAGGGATCTTCAAGAGCCGCATCACCGACGCTGTCTACAACCGTGTGGACGTGCGTCTGGTCATGATCGACGAAATCCACCGCTTCAATCCCGCACCATCACCGATGCGGAGACCGTCGACCTCCTGAGAATCCTGACCGAACGCATCCACGCGACGTTCGTGTAAGCGGGCAGCGACGTCACCACGACCGCCCTGTTCAGCGGTGTGCGTGGTAGGCAACTCACCGCACGCGCGAGCCAGTTAGAAGCCATAGCCAAAATGACTCCCTCGGGCGGGAGTATCAAGTGTCATCGAATTCCCCTCGCTACTCCCTCTCGTTATCGCGATAGGGTGTAACGCTCAGGAGCGCGGCCAGGCAGGGAGCATGACAGATGACGAACGAAGCCAAGGTGACCCCCCGCGAGAGGTACCGGAACCAGGTACGTACGGAGATCAAGGAGCGGGCATGGGAGCAGATCGCCGACGCCGGGGCGTCCGCGCTCTCCCTGAACGCGATCGCCAAGCAGCTGGGCATGAGCGGGCCCGCGCTCTACCGGTACTTCGCCGGCCGCGACGAACTGATCACCGAACTCGTCCGGGACGCGTACCGCGGCCTGGCCGACGCCTTCCGGTCCGCGGCGGAGACGGGCTCCGACCTCGCCGGGCTGGCGCATGTACTACGCGGCTGGGCGCTCGACGATCCTCAGCGGTACTTCCTCGTCTACGGCACACCCGTGCCCGGATATCACGCGCCCGACGACATCACCACGATCGCGTCGGAGATCATGGCGGTCCTCCTCGACGCCTGCGCCGCACTGCCGGCGGACACCGCCGTGACACCCCTCGACACGCACCTGGAAAACCACCGGCAGTGGGCGGGCGAGCACCCGGCCCCGCCCTCGGCCCTCCGCCGGGCCCTCGCGTTCTGGACCCGGCTGCACGGCGTCCTCTCCCTGGAACTCGCCGGGCACTTCGCCGGGATGGGCTTCGATCCCGCCGTGCTCTTCACGGCGGAGCTCGACAAACTGCTCGCCGACTGAGCCGTGGAACACCCGCCCTCCCCGGGCACGGAGCAGCATCGACGGCCCCTTGCCCCATGCCGGACGCCCCGGCCACCATGTCCGGCCGGGACTGCACCTCGGGCAGCCGGGCGGCGACATCATCGCCACCGCAACGCCGCCGCACTCCGGCAGGCCACCAACCGGCGAACACCGCCCAACACCACGAACGCGCCGAACGGCCTCGAAAGGGTCCCGCCCAGGCCGGATGCCCACCGTCAATGTCCCTGGAGAGCTTCCCGGGTCCGGCCCGGGAACAGCCCACGTCCGAACCACCCGGCCGTGGCCCGACGCCTGAGGCGGTGCAACTCCCCCACCACTCTGCGCACAGCCGAGCCGCCCCAGGCCCGTCGAGCTCATCCGCCCCGAGGTTCGACCACGGCGCCGCTCGAAGCGCGCGCCCACGTACGCGGTATCAGGGCGTACGGCTCGTGCCGATCAGGGCGACCAACGCGTCGATACCGCCCGCCGCTGCGATCTGTTCCGCCAGGACCCCGGCCCGGTGCCGGTAGCCCTGGTCGGCCATCACGCGGCGGGCGGCCTCACCCAGCGCCTTCGCCGACGGGTGGTTGGTACGCATCCCCACGCCCACACCGGACCAGGAAACCCGGGCGGCGACCTCGGCCTTGTCCTCGGTGGCCCCGGCGACCACGAGCGGAACCCCGTGGCGCAGCGCGAAGTGCACGCCGCCGTACCCGCCGTTGGTCACCATCAGGGCGACGCGGGGCATCAGTGCGTCGTACGGCACGAACGCGGCCGCCCTCACGTTGTCGGGCAGCGCGGTCGCCCATGCCTGTGTTCCGCGGCCTCCGGTGGCGACGACGACGGTCACGTCCTCGTCCGCCAGCGCCGCCACCGCCGGATTGATCAGCTCGTCGAAGTCGTTGTTGGCCGCTGTGCCCTGGGTGACCAGGACGATCGGTAGATCGTGACCGAGCTCGCTCCACCAGTCGGGCAGCGGATGGTCTCCGGCGGAGCTCCGGCCCAGCGGCCCGATGAAGTGCACCGGTGCGGTCGCTCCGGGGCGCGGGTACTCGAACCCCGGGACGGTCAGCTGCACCAGATCGTCCGCCAGCGCGGGCCAGTCCAGGAACAGGCCCGGCAGCGGGCGTCCGGCGATCCGTCGGCACAGGCCCGACAGGTCCCGCTGCTGTGCCGGGAAGACCACCCGTCGCGCCAGCGCGGTCAGCGCCCGGTTCCGTACTCGGCCCAGCGCACCGCCCATGGGCGGCAGGCCGAGTCCGAAGGGGGCGACGTCGGGGCCCGTCAGCGGCAGCGGGACGATGCCCGCAAGCATCAGCCGCGGGCGCCGGCCGCGGGGCAGCAGGGCCAGTGGGGCGGCGCCGAGGAACAGCGGTTCGGCCAGCACGACATCGATGCCGTGTGCGTCGATCAGTGCGGTGACGGTCTCGTACTGCGGCTCGGCCGCGCGGAAGAACATGTGGTCCAGATCGAAGCGCATCGCGGCGAGGCCGCGTTTCCCGGCCCGCTCCGGATGGGAATCGGCCCAGGTGTCGTCGAAGTCCACCGCTTCCGGCAAGGGCGCGAAGTCGGCTCCGGTGGCCCGGACACGTTCGGCGAAGCGACGGCCCGTCACCATCACCACGCGGTGTCCGGCCGCGACCAGCCCACGAGCAACCGCGAGCAAGGGAGTGACGTGACCTTCGGCGGGTGACGAGCAGATCAGTATTCCGGGCATGCGCGGCTTCCCCCTCCGCTAACATTGGGTAACGTCTAAGAGTATTGACTACCCTTTAAGGAAGTTCAAATGAGTGGGGCGGAACGCCGCAGCTACAGATCGGCGCTGCGCGCCGGACAGGCCGAGGCGACGAGACGACGAGTCCTCACGGCAGCCGCGGACCGCTTCGCAGAGCGCGGATACGGGCGGACGACGCTGATCGAGATCGCCGCCGACGCAGGCGTCTCGGTCGAGACCGTCAAGGGCTTCGGGCCCAAGCGCGCCCTCCTGCTGGCCGCCTTCGAGCAGACCTTCGCCGGATCCGAGGGTTCGGCACCGCTACTGGAGCGCGAGCAGTTCATGGCCATCGAGCATCTGGAGGGCGAGGCGTACCTCACCGCCGGCATCGAACTCATCGCCGCAGCCAACGCCCGCTCGGCCAGTCTCTGGCGCGCCTTCGTCAGTGCCGCGGACACGGAGGCCGACGTCCGGACCACGCTCGATCAACTGCTCGACCACCGCCGCGCCGACATCGGGGAGGCCGTCGGCCGGTTGCGGCGCCGTGGCCTCGTGAAAGCATCCGCGGACGAGGAGACCGCCGCTGTCCTGTCCTTCGTCCTCTCCCCGGAGGGGTACGAGCAACTCGTTCTCGACGCCGGATTGACGGAGGATCAGTACCGCGAACACCTGGCCCGGCTCGTCGCGACGGTACTGCGTCCCGGCCCCTGAGCCGTCTCGAGAGGGAGCACGGGGCGGTTGCGCTCCTGTGGGCATGGCGTGAGGATGAACAGCCTGTCCACGGACACGTCTTCGTGACATCCGCGATGTGGGGGGATCATGGTGCGGCGCACTGAGGTGGCCAGACGGTTGGGCGGTTTCGTCCGCGAACACCGCACGGACGGTGGCAGGCGGCTGCGGCAGGCGGGCATTCTGCTGTGCGTCGGCGCCGTCGGGCTGGCCTTCGGGGTGCCCGTCGCGGCCGCTTCGATCGGCACCACCGACGGCGCGCCCCAGCTGGCGGGGCTGTTGCTCGGAGTCGGGCTGGTGGGGGCGGGGCTGGGGATCTGGCGGATGGTGCAGGCGTTTCGTACCCGGGAGCAGTGCTTCGACATCCATGAACGCGGGTTGACCCATCGGGTGGCGGGCACCGCCAGTGTGATCCCCTGGGAGGACATCGCACAGGTGGGTGCTCACGGCGACGACAGCCGGCCTCTGGCCGAAGCCCGCGGAATGGGCTTCACCTGCGACATCACGCTTCACAGCGGCCGCAGGATTCGTGTCGACACGTTCACCGAGGACGCCCGCGAGCTGGCGCTGGTGGTCCACCGCGCGGTACATCTGGGGCAATTCCCTCAGGGCCGAGGGCGGCGGTAGGCCCAGCGGCTCGGCGGCCGGCCCCGGGCCCGGCCCGTCCGGCGTGCAAGAACGTCACGTTCGCCCCGTCGCCGCTCACCGCCCGGATCGCCTCCGGTGTCGGCTTCACCGGCGGGGCCTGCTCGTCGTCGCCGGACTCCGTACGCGGGCCGTTCGAGAAGGTCGGCCGAATTACGCCCTACCGGACCTGACGGCCCTTGCGGACCCTGAACCGTATGGGGGACACCGATTCCTTCCCGACAGGCCCGGACCGCCCCGACGACGACCTCCAAGCCCTTCGTGAAGGCGCCACCGCCCCGCCGCCTCCAAAACCGCCCGACTGCCCGGACTGCGGCCTTCGACAAGACCGGTACCCCACCCTCTACGAAGGGCACTGGGTGCTCCTCGAACCCGGCATCGCCGTTCCCTCTCATCATCTTCCGCCCCGCCGACGATGGGTGATCGGCGTGGACGGCACCGCGATCAACACCTGGGACGCCGAACCCACCCCCGGCGCCTTCTGCCATGTCGCACACCACCTCGTCTGTCCCTGTCCCACCGTCGGCGCTCCGTGGACCTGGCCCCGGGGTGCCTCGATGCGCGAGGAGAACGACCGTCGCTCGCAACGGCTGTTCGAGCTTGCGACCCCGGGGTTCCGCCCTGTACGGCACGGGATGTGAGCGGGCCTCGGACCCCCACAGGTCCGAGGCGCCTCGACGATGCACCCCGGCGGCGCGACGAACCACCGGATCCGGGTTCTGGACAGGCGGGCTCCGGTGTGCGGGCCGGTGTCGACGCGCTGCGCGCGGCCGCGGCCCGTCACCGTTTGATCCCGCCCGGTCTGCCGATGCCTCTGGGGCCCGCCTGACCGCGCCCGCCGTGGCCCTGGCCCCGCTGCGTCCCCGACGCGGTCAACCGGCGGCCGCCGTAGCGGCGATCAGCCGATTCCCGCGGGTGGTCGAAGGGACCAGCCCGTCCTGACCTTCCTCCCGCCGCGGCCGCCTCCCGCCCGCACCGGCCAGGAAACGGCCATGGCCCACAAGGCCCCCGGCCGTGTGCCCGGCGCCGTGCGCTCGGGCGGGGCATAGCACCGCGGCATGGTCAGGCGTGAGGTACCCGGCGCCGCGGTTCTCCGGGAACCTGGGGCCGGTCAACCCCCACAGACACACCTCGTGTGTCCCACGAAACGAGGAAGCATGCGCATATCCAGGCTGGTCCCCGCCGTCTCGGCCGCCGCGGTCTCCGTCCTCGCCCTGCTCTCCCCCACCGCCTCGGCGGCCGAGTCGGTCCCGGCCCAGGCGGCACCGGTGACCAAGGCCGTACAGCCGATCATCGGTGGCGGATACGCCCAGAACGCCCCCTGGGCCGCCCGGCTGTACTCCAACGGCCAGGAGACGTGTTCGGCCACGATCATCGCGCCGACGTGGATTCTCACGGCCAAGCACTGTGTCGCCGGTGGCGGGCTTTCCTTCCGCATCGGCAGCCTCGACCAGTACAGCGGCGGCACCGTGGCGAACGGCGTCCAGACCTACACCCACAGCGCCGACCTGGCGCTGGTGCGCCTGGATCGTTCCGTCCAGGGGACTTACTCCCAGCTCGGCCAGCCCGGGACGGTACGGGTCGGGCAGAACGTACAGGTGTGGGGCTGGGGTGCCACCTCGCAGTGCGGCTCGGAGGCCAACTGCCAGTCCCGCTACCTGAAGGTGGCCAATGTGACCGTGACCAGCGGCTGCACCGACGCCTACGGCGGCTCGGCGATCTGTGCCCGACGCGGCGACGGCATCACCGCCGGCGGCGACTCCGGCGGCCCGATGACCCTCGGTGGTGTCCAGGTCGGTGTCGCCTCCACCAGCGACCGCCAGACCACGACGGCGTACACCAACGTCACCGCGTACCGCTCCTGGATCCAGTCGATCGCCGGCGTCTGATCACACGAGCAGGCCTGTCGGGCCGCCGTCAGGATCGGCCCCGGGACCGGTCGCGAACGGCGTGAGGAATCTCTGACGGTCCGTGGCACCCGCGCGGCATGCGTGGGCGCCACGGACCATCGCCGTTTCGTCATGTCAGCCGTCCTCCGGGGGGCGGGAAGGCGGAGAACGTCCCGCCGACGCCCGCGCGACGACGAGGCTCCCGCATGCCCGTACGCTGTACGTGCCCCGCCCCTCCCGTGATCACGAATGCCGCGACCGGGGACGGACGGTGCCGATCCTCGGGGCGACCCGGCGGCCCGCAGGTGCTCGCCGTCGCGGTCCCGTGTTCCGGCGACGCTGCCGGGCCCGATCCGGGGACTCGATCCGGGGACTCCGCTTTCGCGGTCGGCTCCGGCCCTCGCGCCGTGCATGGCGACGTCATTTTGCATGGAGCGCAAAATTGCATAGCATGCACTTTCATGAGTACCGCCGACCAACCCCTCGGGCTGCGCGAACGCAAGAAGCGTGCGACACGTGATGCCCTGGCGGGTGCGGCGCTGCGCATGGCCGCGGACCGCGGGATCGAGAACGTGACCGTGGAAGCGGTCACCGAAGCGGTGGGCGTCTCCGTCCGCACCTTCTTCAACTACTTCCCGTGTCTTGAAGACGCCATCACACGGTCCTGCCGGGACAACGCCGAGCGGATGCGCCGGGCCGTCCTCGACGCGCCCGAGGAACTCTCGGCACTCGGCGCCCTGCGTGAAGCCATCGCGCAGGAGCTGGCCCATATCGAGGAGGATCACGAGCGCTGGGAGCTCCAGACGGCCGTACTCAAGAGGAACCCGTCACTGCTGCCCGGCTTTCTGGCCGCCCAGGGCGCGGACGAACGCGCGCTGGTCGCGGTGGTGGCGGAGCGTCTCGGCCAGGATCCCGACTCCGACCTCCACCCCAGGCTTCTCGCGTACGTGACGATCGCCGCCGTACGCGCCGCCGTCGAGCTCTGGGTGGCCTCCGGGCGCACCCACACGTTCGAGAGCACCTACCGCGAGGCGTTCGCTTCGCTGGCCGCCGGTCTGAGCGACTGAAGCACATCCGGGTCCCCCGCCGGGGCCCTTTCACCAGAAAATGAGGAACGTCACCCGATGACCGCTGCTGTCACACCCGAGGCCGGGGCCGCCGACGCGCCCGTCGAGGCCGCACCGGCCATGACCCGTCGTCACATACTCCAGGCCATGTCGGGCCTGATGGCCGGCATGTTCGTGGCCATCCTGGCCTCCACGGTGGTCTCCAACGCCCTTCCCAGGATCATCGCCGATCTGAACGGCAGCCAGTCCTCGTACACCTGGGTGGTCACCGCCGAACTCCTGGCGATGACGGCGACCGTCCCGATCTGGGGCAAGCTGTCCGACCTCTACGACAAGAAGCTGCTCATCCAGCTCTCCCTGTCGATGTTCGTCGTCGGCTCGCTCGTCGCCGGTTTCTCGCACAGCGTCGGGCTGCTCATCGTAAGCCGCGTCGTGCAGGGCATCGGAGCGGGTGGTCTCACCGCGCTCGCCCAGGTCGTGATGGCGGCGATCATTCCGCCGCGTGAACTCGGCCGCTACTCCGGGGTGTTCGGCGCCGTCTTCGCCGTCGGCACGGTCGCGGGCCCGCTGATCGGCGGTGTGCTCGTGGACACGTCGTGGCTGGGTTGGCGCTGGTGCTTCTTCATCGGTGTGCCGTTCGCATTGCTGGCGATCGTGCTTCTCCAGCTGACCCTGAAGCTGCCGACGGTCCGCCGGGAGGTGAAGATCGACTATGTCGGTGCCGTCCTCATCATGAGCGGGGTCAGCGCCCTGCTGCTGTGGGTGACCCTCGCCGGCAACCGGTTCGACTGGCTGTCCTGGCAGACCGCCGCCCTGGTCATCACCGGTGTGCTCCTCCTGGTCGCCGCGGTCGTGGTCGAGTCCAGGGTCCCGGAGCCGATCATCCCGCTGGACATCTTCCGCAATCGCACGGTGACACTGACGACGGTGGCGAGCCTGCTGGTCGGCGTGGCCATGTTCGGCGGCACGGTGTTCCTCTCCCAGTACTTCCAGATCTCGCTCGGCAAGACGCCGACCGTGGCGGGGCTGATGAGCCTGCCGATGATCCTCGGTCTAATGATCTCCACGACCGTCGCCGGGCAGATCATCTCCGCCCGGGGCAAGTGGAAGGGCTTCCTCATCGCGGGCGGCATCATCATGACCGCGGGCATGGGCCTGCTGGCCACGATCGGTGCTGACTCCTCGTTCGGGCTGCTCAGTGTCTACATGGTGGTGCTCGGCGTCGGCGTCGGCATGCTGATGCAGAACCTGGTGCTGGCGGCTCAGAACGACGTACCCGCGTCGGAGCTCGGCTCGGCGACCTCGGTCCTGTCGTTCTTCCGCAGCCTCGGTGGGGCGATCGGCACGAGCGCGCTGGGCGCCGTGCTCGGCCACCGGGTGACGAGCGAGCTGGAGAAGAGCTTCGGCGGGGCGGCCGGCGGGGGCGCCACGCACGGCATCCCCGACCTCAGCACCCTGCCCGAACCGGCCCGGCAGGTGGTGGAGCACGCGTACGGAGTCGCGACCGCCGAGGTGTTCCTGGTCGGAGCCCCCTTCGCGTTCCTCGCCCTGATCGCCGTGCTGTTCATCAAGGAGAAGCCGCTCAAGACGACGAGCGGCATGGAACGGCTCGCGGAGGAGAACGCCGCGGCGGCGAAGGCATCGACCACGGCGACGCACTGAACGGATCGCATCGCACGGGGTTCCGTGGGAAGCGCCGTCGAGCCCGGCCTCCATCCGCGGACGGGCATTCCTGCGGCCTGCGCGTGGGAGTGCGACACGCACGGCGGCGGAGGGCGGCACGTCGGTCCGGGCTGGTTTCGAACACCGGCCCGCGACGGCGTGCCGCCCGCTGCTTCTTGGGCGATGACCGACGAGGGCAGGCGCGACCGCATTTTCCCATTCACCGGAATTCCGTCATTTGCCGACGGGCGTCCGGTGCGGCTCCAGCGTCCGTGCACCGTCCAGCCCGCGTTCCCCTGCCGGTCAAAGGCTGTTGATCTTGCGACCGTACGTTTCCAGCCATGTCTCGTCGATCAATGCGCAGTGCCTCCGCGCTGCTGACCACAGCCGTACTCGTCCCCTTGTTCACGGCCCAGCCCGCCGGTGCCGGAACCAAGTCGTCCGGCTCCGCTCCGGCCGATGGCCGGGTCGTCGTCTCCGAAGACTTCTCCGGCAACTCCCTGCCCGCGGGATTCCGGCCCGCCGAGGGCACCTGGGAGGTCAAGAACGGCCGGCTGTACGGGACGTCGGCCGACAGCAACCAGCAGAGCCGGATCACCTTCGGTGAACACCTCGACGACTTCCGCATCGAGGTGACCGCCCGGTTCGAGTCGGTGAAGGACTCCGCCCGCTGGACGGCGATGGGGCTGGACGTCCCCGCCAACGGCTCCGTCCCGTGGTCGATCGCCACCATGCGCAGCGGCACCACTGCCTCCAACGGCCTGGAGTTCGCCCAGCGCACCCCGACCGGTACGTGGAACGTCACCGACACCGCCGCCGCGGCCTCGGCGGCCGGAACCGGCCGCGACGTACGCATCGCCGTGGAGGTCCACGGCACCAAGGCCCGCTGGTTCTTCGACGGCCGCGAGGCCATGCGCACCACCCGTGTCGCCCGCTCCGCCGAGGGCGTCGAGGCGCTCGTCGTCAACGGTTCCACGGTCTCGTTCGACGACCTGAAGGTCACCGAGCTCCCCTCCGAGAGCTGGATCCGTCCCGCCGGCTCGCCGATGACCGTGATCGCCCACCGTGGCGCCTCCTCGGCCGCCCCGGAGAACACTCTGGTGTCCGACGAGGTCGCCCGGCGCGGCGGAGCCGAGTACATCGAGAACGACGTGCAGCCGAGCAAGGACGGTGTCCCGTACGTCCTGCACGACAGCACGGTGGACCGCACCACCGACGGCAAGGGCGCCGTCCGCGATCTGACCTCGGCCCAGCTGGACGCGCTGGACGCCGGTTCCTGGTTCGGTCCTTCCTACGCGGGCACCCGTATCCCCACCCTGGCCGCGCAACTCGACGACCTGCGGAGCCGTGGCGGCAACCTGCTGCTGGAGATCAAGGGAGCCCACACCCGCGACGAGGTGGCCACGATCGTCAAGACCATCCGGGACCACGGCATGACCGACCGGGTGTTCGTGCAGAGCTTCGAGGTGGACGCGCTGAAGTACACCCGCGAGCTGGCACCCGAACTGCCGCTCGGCCTGCTGCGCGGTGCTCTGGACGCCGACCCGGTGGCCCTCTCCAAGGAGCTGGGCCTCGCCTCCTACAACCCGTCGGACGACGCGCTGTCCAAGCGGCCCGGCGTCGTGGCCGACCTGCACCGCGCGGGTGTCGCGGTGATGGTCTGGACGGTGGACGGCCCGGCCCGCTGGCAGGCTCTGGAGGCCGGTGGGGTGGACGGCATCATCACCAATCGCCCGGCCGAGCTGGCCGGTTGGAACGCGGCCCAGCAGCAGGAACGTCCCACGCCGCCGGCCGCACCGACCGTGACCATCACCTCCCCGGTCGCCTCCGCGTCGTTGGACCGCTCGCAGACCCCGGTCGCCGCGGTCCAGGCCACCGGCGCCGACAAGGTCACCCTCACCCTGGACGGTGCCGCCGTCACGCCCGGCAAGCCGCTCGACCTCACCGCGCTGGCCGCCGGAAAGCACACCCTGCGTGCCGAGGCCACCGGCCCCGGCGGCACCGCGCACGCGTCCTCGACCTTCACGGTCCGTGCCACCCCGACGGGTCTGGCTCACCTGATCCTGACCTCGGGCGCCGACGCCAACCGGGTCGCCACGATGACCACCATGCTGGGGCACGCCCACTACTCCCAGCTCGCCAACTGGGCCGCCCACCAGTCCGGGAACGGTCTGAACGCCGCTCGCGCCGCGCTGATCGTCGCCGAGGCCCGAGCCCTGGCCGCCGGATAACACACCGGCGTCCGGCGTCCTGCCGGCCGGGTGTTCCGGATCGACCGGTCCCGGACGTCCGGCCGCGGGATCGACCACATGCCGGAGGGAGCAGTGGGGGGGGGGGGCGCCCCCCCCCCCCCCCCCCCCCGGGGCCCCCCCCCCCGGGCCCCCCCCCCCGGCCCCCCCCCCCCCGCCGGCCCCCCCG
>NZ_JBIAUE010000022.1:45804-126178 GCF_042892615.1 Streptomyces sp. NPDC001750
AACACCGGGGGGGCGGGCGCCGCGGGGGGGGGGGGGGGGGGGCGGCCGGCCGGGGGGGGGCGGGGGGCGGGCCCCCCCCCCCCCCGGGGGGGGCGGGGGGGGCCGCCCCCCCCCCCCCCCCCCCACTCGCGTTTCCCGGCTGCCCGGGAACGAACAGCCGGGCACGGAGGCAGCGCTCGGCCGACACCGACGGGAGTGCGAGGGGCCGGTTCGCCGGGCCGTTTCCCGCTCGGCGCATGCCACGTCCGGGATGCGCGCGATTCCTCCGCCCGTCCGGACGCGGACTCACGCGCCCTGCGTCCCGCCCTCGGTCTCCTTCGGCATCGCGGGCAGGGCCTCCTTGCTGAGCGGAGAGCCGTCCACTAGGTTCGACGGCTGCCGGGCAGCTGTCCGGTCGAATTCACCATGCCGTCGGATCCGGCCGATGCGGCAGAGCGGCCAATCCCGGCCACCGGCTCTCCCGTACCCGTTTCGCCCCACTCCCCCGGACGAGTCCGGCCTCCGGAAAGGGTCCGCTCCTCCGCAGGCGCCCGGCGGGACCCGTCTCGATCCGGCGCGCGTCCGCAATGCGAAAGAAGGCTGAGCATGGCCCCATCGACATCCAGCGTCATCACCCTGAGCGTCAACGGCGAGCAGCACACGTTACCCGTCGACCATCGCACCACACTGCTCGACGCCCTGCGTGAGCGCCTCGACCTGACCGGCACGAAGAAGGGGTGCGACCAGGGCCAGTGCGGCGCCTGTACGGTGCTGCTCGACGGACGCCGCGTCGTTTCCTGCCTCCAGTTGGCGGTCGCCGCCGAGGGGGCCGCGGTCACCACCATCGAAGGCGTCGCCGACGGTGACCGGTTGCATCCGGTGCAGCAGGCGTTCATCGACCTCGACGGCTATCAGTGCGGCTACTGCACGCCCGGGCAGATCTGTTCGGCTCTCGCGGTGCTCGAGGAGCACGCGGCGGGCTGGCCGAGCTCCGTGACCGCCGATGTCCGGCCCGAAGCGGGGGTGCCCGCGCTCACCTCCGAGGAGATCCGTGAGCGGATGAGCGGCAATCTGTGCCGGTGCGGCGCATACGTGTCGATCGTGGCCGCCGTGGCGCGGGCCGCAGAAGCCGGGGCGGAGGCCGTGGACGGGGCCGGGGATGCGTCCGCGGCCGGGGGCGAGGGGGCCGTGGCGTGAGGGAGTTCGGTTATGAGCGTGCGCTCGACGTCCCGGGTGCGGTCGCCCTGCGCGGCACCGGTCCCGAGGCTCGGTTCCTCGGCGGCGGTACCAATCTCGTCGACCTGATGAAGGCCGGTGTGGAGCGGCCCGCACTGCTCGTCGACGTGCGCCGACTGCCCCTCGACCGGGTCGAGCCGACGGCGGACGGCGGGCTGTGCATCGGGGCGACGGTCACCAACAGCGATCTGGCGGCCCACCCGGACGTGCGGCGCCGCTACCCCGCGCTCGCGCAGGCAGTCCTGGCGGGCGCCTCGGGCCAGTTGCGCAACATGGCCACGGTGGGCGGGAATCTGCTCCAGCGGACCCGTTGCGGCTACTTCGCCGACGTCAGCGGTCCCTGCAACAGGCGCTCACCCGGCAGTGGTTGCCCGGCGATCGCGGGTGAGCACCGCAATTCCGCGATCCTCGGCGCGTCCGAGCACTGCTTCGCCGTCCATCCCTCGGACATGGCGGTCGCGCTCGCCGCCCTCGACGCCGTCGTCGTGTACGAAACGGCCGACGGGCCGGGCGAGTTGCCGATCACTCGGCTGTATCCGCCGGTGGGCGACGCCCCGCACATCGAGACCGCCCTGCCACCCGGCGCGCTGGTCACCGGCGTCACGTTGCCACCGCTTCCTTACGCGGCCGGCTCGCGGTACCGGAAGGTGCGCGAGCGCGCCTCGTACGCGTTCGCGATCGGCTCCGTCGCCGCCGCGCTCGATGTCCGGGACGGTGTCGTGCGCGATGTACGTCTCGCGTTCGGGGCGGTCGCGTCCCGGCCGTGGCGGGCCCGGATGGCCGAGCGGGCACTGGTCGGTGGCCCGGCCGGGGCGGAGGCGTTCGGCGCCGCGGCGGACGCCGAGCTGGCGGCGGCCGGGCCGCTGCCGGGGAACGCCTACAAGGTGGCGCTGGTGCGTGACCTGGCCGTCACCGTTCTGACCGAACTCGCCGAGGAGGCCGCCCGATGACCACGACGACCGAGGCCGCCGCGCCGGCGGGGGCCGTCGGCTCCGCGCACACCCGTGTGGAGGGTCGGGACAAGGTCACCGGGGCGGCCCGCTATGCCGGGGAGATCCCTTTCGCCGACCTGGCGCACGGCTGGCTGGTGCTGTCGTCCGTGGCCCGCGGCCGTGTCCGCCGGGTCGAGGACGCCCCCGTCCTGGAGATGCCGGGCGTGCTCGCCGTGCTGCACCACGGGAACGCTCCGCGCGTCGACACCGACTACGTGGGCATGCTGGGGCGGCCGAACCCGGTCCTCGGACTCTTCCAGCACGACCGGGTGCCCTTCGCGGGCTGGCCGGTGGCGCTGGTCGTGGCGGAGACGTCCGAGCAGGCCCGGGAGGCCGCCGAGGCCCTGGTGGTCCGGTACGACGAGGAACCGCACGATGTGGCGTTCGACGCCGGGCGCCCCGACGCCTACACGCCGCGGAACAACCCGATGATGCCGGCCGAGACCGAGAAGGGGGACGTGGAGGCCCTGCTGGGCGATTCCGCCGTCGTCGTGGACGAGGAGTACAGCACTCCGGAGGAGCACCACCATCCGATGGAGCCGCATGCGGCGACCGCCCACTGGGACGGCGGACGGCTCGAGGTCGTCGACTCCAACCAGGGCAGCACGTGGGTGGCGGGCGAACTCGCCAAGCTCTTCTCGCTCGAACCGGCTCGCGTGCGCGTACGGTCCGAGCACGTCGGCGGTGCCTTCGGCTCGAAGGGCGTCGGCCCGCACCAGGTGGCCGCCGTCATGGCCACGACCATGCTGAACCGTCCGGTCCGCGTCGTACTGACGCGCCGTCAGATGTTCTCCCTCGTCGGCTACCGCAGCCCCACGGCACAGCGCGTCAGGCTCGGCGCCGACGCGGACGGGCGGCTGCGCGCGTTCGACCACCAGGCACTGAATCTGTCCTCGACGGTGCACGAGTTCATCGAGTCGAGTGCCGTGCTGGGACGCGTGATGTACGACGCCGACGCGCATCACACGCTTCACCGGCTCGTACGGCTCGACGTGCCCACCCCGTCCTGGATGCGCGCACCCGGCGAGGCACCGGGGTCCTTCGCCCTCGAATCGGCCCTCGACGAACTGGCCGAGAAATGCGGCATCGACCCGATCGCACTCCGCGTGCGCAACGAACCCGTGACGGGGCCGGTGTCGGGGCTGCCGTTCAGCAGCCGCAACCTGCTCGCCTGCTTCGAGGAGGGGGCCCGGAGATTCGGCTGGGCGGACCGCGACCCGCGTCCGGGCGTGCGCCGCGAGGGTCGCTGGCGGCTCGGGACCGGAACGGCGGCCGCCACCTATCCGTCCGGAGTCGGCCCGTCCACTGCGGCCGTGACCGCGGAAGCGGACGGGACGTTCACCGTGCGGATCAACGCGGCGGACATCGGTACCGGGGCGCGGACCGCGATGGTCCTCGTGGCCGCCGAGGTGCTGAAGGCGGCTCCGGACCGTATCCGTGTGCGCATCGGGAACAGCGACCTCGGCCCGGCGGTGATCGCCGGTGGTTCGATGGGGACGCGCTCCTGGGCCTGGGCGGTGACGCTCGCGGCGGAGGAACTGGTGAAGCGGCTGGCTCTCGGCGGCGGAATCCCGCCCGAGGGAATCACCACCCGGTCGGACACCGCCGAGGCCGTCGGCTCACTGACGAAGAAGGAACGGCACTCCTTCGGGGCGCAGTTCGCCGAGGTCGCCGTGGACGTCACCACGGGCGAGGTGCGGGTGCGGCGGCTGCTCGGCATCTTCGCGGCAGGCACCATCGTCAATCCGCTCACCGCCCGCAGCCAGTTCATCGGCGGGATGACCTGGGGTCTGTCCATGGCCCTCCACGAGGAGGCGGTCAGGGACCGGACGTCCGGGGCCCATGTCGGCGCCGACCTCGCCGGGTACCACTTCGCCACGCACGCGGATGTGCCGCTCGTCGAGGCGGACTGGGTCGACGATCCCGTGCCGGATGATCCGGTCGGCATGAAGGGCATCGGCGAGATCGGTGTCGTGGGCGTCGCGGCCGCGATCGCCAACGCCGTGTGGCACGCGACCGGTGTACGCCACCGGCACCTGCCGATCCGCCCGGACCGGATCCTCACCACGTCCTGAGGACGGCCGGGGGCGGGGGATGCGGTCGGGGACCGGGTGACTGGAGCCGGGTCGGCATGCCGGCGTGGTCGGGGGCGGCACGAGCCCTTCCCGGCCACGTCGGCCGGTCCACCGCACGGAGCACGGAGCACGTGGCAGGTGGATACGGCATGTGGCACCGCACCGCGCCGTGCTCCCCGGGTGCGGGCAGATCTCTCGGCGTACACGCAGGCAGTCGCTAACGACCTCGCCCACGATGGGCGGTGGGAGAAGGAGCGGTGTCCGGGGCCTTCGAATCCAAGGCGGAGGAGGGAGTCGACGCGGAGCGTCGGCAACTGACGACAACGCCGGAGGCGGAGGTCCCGGACGCTGCGACGCCGCTGACAATCGTGGGCGAGGTCGTAAGGCCGCTGACGTAGGTGCGCGGTACTGCCGCACGACGACGACACGGCGTCGGGAGCGGTGAAAGGCTGGCCCGCGGACGACGGCTGGCGGACGACCGGCGCCGACGGACGAGCACCGTGCCTCTCCCGGCCGGCTGCCGCCACGCCCCGTCCGATTCCGCCTCCCGCTGACGGGACGGGCATGCCCGACCCGAAGGAGATCGTGTGACCATCTTCAGAGCAGCCGCGCGCCGTGTCTCGGCCGTCGGCCTCGCCCTCACCGCCTGTTTCACCGCGCTGCCCACCGCGGCTGCGGCCGCCTCGGACCGCGACGACGGCGTGGCGCGATCCGGGGCCGGACTGGGCCGCTACTACCATCAACGCCTCGACTGGCACAGCTGCGTCCTGGGCCCGGACGACGCGCCGGGGAGCGCTCTGGAGAACGCGGGCGCGCGCTGCGCGGACGTGACCGTGCCGCTCGACTACTCCGATCCCGGCGGCCGTACCCTCACCGTCGCGATATCCCGGCTGCGGGCCACCGACACCCGGCACCGGGTAGGGCCGCTGATCATCAACCCCGGCGGCCCGGGCAGTTCCGGCCTCGATCTCCCTCCGCTCATCCGCGCGGCGATGAAGGACACAGGCCCGCGCTACGACATCATCGGCATGGACCCGCGCTTTGTCGGCCGCAGCACTCCCCTGGACTGCGTCTGGCCCGTCGGTCTCTCCCTCTTCTCCTCCGGTGTCGGCAGGCCCGGGTTCGACCGCCAGGTCGTCCTGCAGAAGAACCTGGCCGACCGGTGCCGGGCCACCAACGCGTCCGTGCTGCCGCACGTCACCACCCGCAACACCGCCCGCGACATGGACGTCGTCCGGGGAGCGCTCGGTGAGCGGAAGATCTCCTACCTGGGCTACTCGTACGGCACCTACCTGGGCACCGTCTACAGCCAGATGTTCCCCGGCCGCTACGACCGGATGGTGCTCGACGGGGCACTGGACCCCCGCCGCTACAACCCTCGTCTCATGAAGGGTCTGGAGCGCGAGAACGACCGGGCGCTCGCGGACTGGGCCGCCTGGGCGGCTCGGCGCGACAGCGTCTACGGACTCGGTCGCACGCGTGACGAGGTGCTCACCACGGTCGAACGCGTCATCGACGCGGCCGCCCGGCGGCCGCTGACGATCGGTACCGCCCCCGAGGTGTTCCGACTCGACGACACCCAGGTGCCCTTCGTGGTCTTCATCGGAATCGCCGACGACACCGATGAGGCGCGGGCCGTCCTCGGCGAGCAGGTCTCCGTCCTGGCCGAGGCCGCAAAGGGACGTCCGACCCGACCCTCCCCCCAGTTCGCGGGGATGCTCCGGTCGACGCTCGGCGGCGGGGCTTCGCAGACCGGCAGTGCGCAGTCCGCGATCCTCTGCGGGGACGCGGCCGCACCGCACGACCCCGAGTCGTACTGGCGGGACATCGAGCGCAGCCGTGCCGCCCACCCGGTCATCGGCCCGATCGCCAACAACATCGGGCCGTGCGCCTTCTGGGACCGGCCTCGCGAGGAGCCCACCCAGGTACGTCACGACGCATCGGCCCTGATCGTCGCCGCCACCGGCGACCCGCGCACTCCCTACACCGGCAGCGTCGCACTGCGCGGCCTGCTGCCCAGCTCCAGGCTGGTCACTCTCCAGGGCGCCAACCGGCACGCGCTGTACGGCACGTACGGCAATGCCTGCGTGGACGACGAGGTCAACCGCTACCTGGCCACCGGCAGGCTGCCCGCGGCGGACCGGACCTGCGTCAAGCAGAGCGGATAGTCGCTCTGCGATTCGCTTCGTCGAGGGGGTGAGCCGGTATCACGCTGTCGGCGCGGTGTCGGGCACCGAGGTCCTCGCTGCGGCCGGTACCTCGCCTCCGGCCCTCGTGGACCCCGTGAACACACGGAACCCCGGCCCGATTCCGGCGGGCCGGGGTCGTGTGTGGGTTGAGCGGTCGGGTCAGTCGTCGCCGTAACCGCCCTCGCCGCCGTAACCGCCCTCGTCGCCGCCGTAGCCGCCCTCGTCACCGTAGCCACCCTTGTCGCCACCGTGGTGGCCGTGGTGGTGGTGGATCACGCGGAAGCTGGCGACGATTCCGTTCTTGACGTGGACGCCGCCCTTGACGTGGCCCGGACGGACGCCGTCGCTGGAGCTCCACGGCCCGACGGTGGCGATGGGGGAGCCGTTGTCGCAGGTGACGCCGCGGAAGACCTCGACGGTCTTGTGGCTCTCGTTGCGGATGTTGAGGGTCTTGGATCCGAGCCCGCTGATCACGGTCACGCAGCCGCCGCGCTCATCGGAGTAGGTGCGCTCGTTGATGTGGATGCGCCCCTTGTGGTGGTGGTGGTGCCGGTGGTGGCGCTTCTTCTCGTGGCCGCCGCCGTGGCCGCCGCCGTAGTTGTTGCCCTCGTTGCCCTTGCCCTCGTTGCCCTTGCCGGCGTCGCCGCCGTTGAGGGCCATGGGGGCGGCCTGCTGGACGATGGGGGCCGCCTGGGCCGGCTCGGAGGTGGCTGCGGAGGCGTAGGTGATACCGGTGGCAGCCAGGGCCGCCGCGGCCGCCACAGCACCGGTAACAACGGTGGAACGGGTAACCATGTCACTTCTCCTGTCTCAGGGAGGCCGGCTGAGCAGTCGGCCCGTGATTGAACGTACTGACGGTCCCCATACCTGTCATATCGGACACGTTGCCGTGCGCGGCCGGAACGCCTATCGGGGTACACGACCTACGCCAAATGCTATTTCCGGATAATCCGACAAACGCTCAACTACCCTGAAAACAGGCGCCCTTGATATTCCGTTGGTCCGTCCGGGCGACTTCCTGAAACCCGCTCACCCCCGCGACAGCGTGTCTTTCGTTGACACGCCCCGAACAGCGAACGTTCCCGCCCCGCGCCCATCCCCGCTTCCCGTCCGACGCCCCTGTTCCGCCCGACGCCCGGCGCACCCGGGACCGGCCGCCGTACCACCGCACCACTCCCCGACCGCGGGCGACCGATCGCGCGCGCCGCGTGTGAGGCGCGCGAGGAAACCGGGACGGTGCAGCTCCGGCCGGGGCGGCACCGGGACCTCAGCCGCTGGACGTCGAGGGTCCCGGCCCCTGCCCCTCCTCATGGGCATGGGCGTGGACACGGCGCAGCAGCGCCGCCAACTGCGCCTGTTCCGCGGTGCTCAGGGGGGCGAGCAGTTCCCGCTGAACGCCCAGCGCCTCCGCCTGCAGGTCCGTGAGCACCGCGCGGCCCGCCGGACTGGACGTCACCGTCACCCGGCGGCGGTCGGCGGTGTCACGGGCCCGCTCCACGAGTCCGGCCATCGCGAGATCGTCCACGATCTTCACCATGTCGCTCCGGTCGATCCCGAGCCGGGACGCCAGTTCGCGCTGCACATGGGGACCGAAATCGACCAGCGCGGACAGCACGGCCATGTGCCACAGTTTCATGTCCCGCTCGGCCAGCCTCGCCGCCAGCCTGCTCCGCGCGGTCTTGCCGGTCCTGGACAGCAGGTAGGTCGTGAATCCCAGAAGGCTGGGCGGGATCTCGCTCATCGGCCTCATCCTAGGTGTCCCGTACCTGATGACCGGCGGGTCCCGGCACGGGTCGGCCCTCGATCACCAGCGGTCCGGTGAAGCCCCGGACGACAACGGGCGCGGGCGGACTCCTCCGCCGGCACCGGGCGGGGGGACCGACCCGCCGCGACCCGCACCGGTGGCGAAAGGCCCCGGAAGGGCCCCTGAGGACCGTCCGGTCCTCTCTCGTCGCCGCCCGCGCCGATCGGCACCGTGCCCGACGATCCGGACCGTCACGTCCCGGTCCGCCCGTCGGCCTCGCGGCGCCGCTACGACCGCCCGCGTGCCCAGTCGCGCAGGGCGGCCCGCGACGAGAACGCCGCCACGTCCTTGTCGAGGGGCTGGTCGGTGTACTGGTGAATGCGCCAGGACGCCTTGATCCGGGGCTTTCCGGCGGTCGCGTAGTCGGCTATCCACAGGCCGTCCCCCGCGTACGACGTCGTGTCGTGGTGCAGCCAGAAGGTGCGATTGCAGTACAGCAGCACCTTGTGGTGCGGCCGCAGGCGCTTGACCTCGCGGATGAAGCGGTCCTTCTCGGCGTTGCCCGGCCGGCTGCCCTCGCCGTTCTCCTCCCAGTCCACGGCGAGCAGATCGCCCGCCTTCTCCGGCACCTTGCTCAGGAAGTACTCCGCCTGCGCCTCGATGTTCCCCGGCCAGAGAAAGTGGTAGAAGCCGACCACGCACTCCGCGTCCCTGGCTCGTCCGACCTGCGAGGACAGCCACGGGTTGACGTAGGAACGGCCTTCGGTGGCCTTGATGAGGACGAAGTCCAGTCCGTCCGGGTCGAAGGACGACTGGTAGGCACTGACATCGACACCATGCAGCATGGCATCTCCTCCGGATCTGCTCGGGGGTTCCGGTCTTCCTTGTCCACGTGCCCCCGCCGCTCGGGCCCCATCCGCTCGGTGAACAGGCGAACCGTTTTTCCCGTCGGTGGAATAGGGCTGCCCGGCGGGAAGTTGGGGATGCGGCGAGAGCACCTCACACACCGCAGGCACCATGGGAAGGTCGGATCCATGAAGATCGGCATCATCGGAGCGGGCAACATCGGCGGTAATCTCACCCGGCGCCTCACCGCCCTGGGGCATGACGTCTCCGTCGCCAACTCCCGGGGCCCGCAGACGCTCACGGAACTCGCCCGGGAGACCGGGGCGACCCCGGTCACCGCGGCGCAGGCCGCCCGAGGAGCCGAGGTCGTGGTGGTCACCATTCCCCTCAAGGCGGTCCCGCTGCTGCCCTCGGGCCTGCTCGACGAGGCCGCGGAGGGGGTCGCGGTCATCGACACGGGCAACTACTACCCGCAGCAGCGGGACGGCCGGATCGCCGCCATCGAGGAGGGGCTGCCGGAGAGCCGGTGGACGGAGCGGCAGATCGGCCACCCCGTGATCAAGGCGTTCAACGGGACCTACGCGCAGGACATCCTCGACAACGGCCGCCCTCAGGGCAGCCCCGGCCGTCAGGCGCTGCCGGTGGCCGGTGACGACGCCGCGGCCAAGCGGGTCGTAAGGGATCTCATCGACGAACTCGGCTTCGACACCGTCGACACGGGCGGCCTCGACGAGTCCTGGCGGCAGCAGCCCGGCTCGCCCGTCTACGGTCATCGCGGTGACGTCGAGGCGGTCACGAAGGCGCTCGCCGAGGCGTCCCCGGAACGTACGGCGGAGTGGCGCGCCTGACGGTCCACGGCCGCCGCGCCCGGTTCGTCGGGCCCGGCGCGCGTCGACCGCGTCCCGCCGCGCACCGGAACGTCGTACCGCGACGGTCCGGTGCGCGTGCCGGTCGCCCCGCGCGTCGGCGGTCCGGGGCGGCCGAGGGGCGGTCCGGCTACTCCTGGGCGTCGTCGGGCCGGGCCGGAAGGCTGTCCATGAACGAGCTCACGGAGAAGACGGCGCGGCCGGCCCCGGGCGGACCGTAGCCGGGAGGCGAGCTGAGGCCGAACTCCTCCATGGTCGCCCGGTAGGCATCGAGCAGGCGGATGTGGTACTCCAGCGGCGCCCCGTCGGGGTTGGTCTTCCCGAGCGGGGTGGTGGGCTCCGGGCACCATGTGGTGAAGCGCGGCGTGATGCCGTGCGACATGAAGAACCGCAACCCCTCGGTGGTCGACTCGATGGCTTCCTTCACCGTGGTGAAGCCGAAGGGCGCGGCCATCTCCACGCCCGCGACGAAGTTGGGGATGACGTTGCGGGCGCCGAACACGTCGGCCGAGTCCAGGATGCGGCGGTGCCACTCGTCCCGTCCCACGTAGCGTTCCTTGCCCGGGCAGTAGAGCTCGAAGAGGCGGCGGTCCCACACCTCGTAGTTCGGGTGGTAGATCTGGATGCCGTAGTCGCGGAAGCGCTGGACGTCCGCCTTGGGCAGGGCCTGTGCGACGACCTTGCCGATCCACCGGCCGGGGAAGCGCTCCTCGATCGCCTTGGCGTACTGACCATAGAAGTCGGCCTCGTCGCGGCCGCCGATGTGGGACGTGATGGCGCCGCCGGTGAGGGTATAGGCGGTGGACGACTTCGCGGTGTCGTACTTGTCGATGATGGCCAGGGCCTCCAGGACCTCCTCGACCGGCTTCACGCCGGTGTAGGGGCGTCCCGCCGCCTTGTGCTGGCGCCAGTTGTGGTTGATGTCGCAGTACTGGCACTCCTCCTTCGCCCCGAAGTACTGGCAGACCCGGAAGACCGTCAGGTAGACGAGGTAGCCCCACTGGATGGTGGGTGCGACCTCCATCACGGACTTGCCGTTCTCGAGGGTGTGCCGGTAGTAGTCCGGCATCGGGGGCAGGCCGACGTCGGAAATGCGCCGACCGTCCAGGTACAGCCCGAGCACCCCGTCGTCGGCGGCGGCGACACGGTACGGAGAGGCCGGATTGACCCGCACGGAGACCACGGTCCGCCGCAGTTCGTAGGGGCCTCCGGTGAGCACGATCTCCTCCGGGGGACGGCGCAGTGCGGCCGCACCGAGCTCGGGGAGCGTTCCATGGTCGAACGAGAAGATGAAGTACGACTTCGGCTTGATGTCGCCGTCCTCGTTGTCACTGAGCGCGGACTCGTCGAACGCCACGCCGCCGCGCAGCAGGTCCTCCTTGATGACGGCTTCCCGGGGGACGTGCGGGAACTGTTCCATGAGCCGCTCGACCAGACGGGTGCGGCTGCCATCGGTATGGCCGCCGCCGGTACGGCTGTGCTCGGTGTGGTGGTCGGTACTGCTGGCCATGTGCGGGACTCCTCGGTCCGGTCGAAGGCACTCCGGATACATCACACTGTGCAACGATCCGCGGGCGCCGGCGGTGCCCGGCCGCAGGGGGTGTTCTGCCCGGTTGCGGCGCGGCTGGTGTCCGGGCCGTCGGTGGTGCGGTCCGGGTCGGGGTATCAGTCGCCCCAGTGCGTGGGGCGGCCGAGGGAGGTCGGTAGCTTCGTCGCCGCGTCGCCCCTGGCCGCGTTGAGCTGGGCCTGGGTGAGGAAGAGGCTCGCGGTGAGGTCGGCGGCGGACAGGTCGGCGTCCCGGAGGTCGGCGCCTATCAGGTCGGCCAGCCGGAGGTCGGCGCCCCTGAGGTCCGCAGCGATGAGGTAGGCGCCGCGCAGATCGGCGCCTCTCAGATCGGCACCTCTGAGTCGGGCGCCGATGAGGTCGGCGCCGCGGCGGTCACGCTTCTTCCCGCGGGGTGCGGTGGCCCGGACGGCCCGGCTCGCACGGGACAGGAGTGCGGCGACCGACTCGCGGTGTGCGGCCACGTCCAGTTCGGCGAGCGTGTCCGCCGGCAGTCGTGTGAGACGTTCCGTCTCCTCCAGGCAGCGCCGGATCTCTCCGTGGAGGGTCCGGGCCGGTCCGAGGGACAACGCCTCCGTGAGGTACCAGAGGAGTTCGTGGAGCTGCCGCATGACCGGGAACACCTGGAACATCTGCCGGGCGATGTCCGGCGACCCGCGCCAGCCCCGCCCTTGGAAGGTCTCGCCGGACACCTTCTGCCCGGCCCCGAAGCAGTCGTACACGGTGCAGCCGGGAAAGCCGCGTGTGCGCAGTTCGGTGTGGATGCCGCAGCGGAAGTCCTCCTGGAGGTTGCGGCAGGGCTTCCCGGCTTCCTTGTCGATCGCGAAGTCCGAGGACCGGGTGAGGGTCAGCGCGACGCAGCAGAGTCCGAAGCACTTCGCGCAGTCGGCTCGCAGTGTGGCGTGGTCGGAGCCGGGGCCTGGGACATGGGCGGGCACGGTCGGTGAGTCCTCCGGGTACATGGCTGTCGGACCGTCAACCCTATCGGTGGGCGTCACTCGTACGCGCCGGCCCCGTGATCCCTGCCGGACGCACCGGCGCCATGACGTCCGTTTCACCCTGTTTTCTCGGTGAAAAGAGCCTCCCTTCACACCTGTCAGCACGACGCCGGCCGTCCCGCCCCGCTCGGTCCGCCGCCGCGGCCCGCTCCTCCGCACTCCTCGCGGCCTTCCTCCTACCGCTGCTCACCCCGGCCGGGACCGTGCCGGCGGCCCGGAAACGACATCGGCCGCTCCGGCACTCGCCCCCTCGGTGCACGTCGCACACCCGGTGGCCGCGGCTCCGATCGCCCCGTGCACCAGCAACGCTCCGGTCGTCTGCTCGATCCGCGAGACGGCCCCGGAGGAGCAGGCGGGAGGCACGGGAGATCCGGATCCGGTCCACCAGCTGCTCGATTCCATGGAGGCCGGTCGAGGACCGAATGCGTACCGCGGGCCCGACGGGCGGGGCCCGCGGCGTCCGGTGCGGTGCATCGCGAGGCGGGGTCGTCCTCGTCCGGGGCGTACGTGGACGATCCCGACAACGCGGCAAGGCTCCGTGCCGGACGCCGCAGGTCGGACGGGACTTTCGAAACAGCCCTGGGCTCGGCCCGTGCTCAGGTGTCCGGCCTCTCCATGAGCTCGGTGGCGCGCCGTCTCCGAGCGGCTGTCAGTGCCGCGCAGCACACTGGCAGCAGTACCGCACGGTGAAGGGGACGCTGATGGGCATCGGGGACGACACCGGCTTCGAACCGGCCACGGGGGACGGAGAGGTGACGGTTCCGGACGAACGACGCACGGCGTCCGTGCGCACGGCGTTCCAGGGGATGCTGCAGATCCGTCGGCTGACGAACACGGGGCTCTCGAAACCGGAGGGCGTACCCGCGCGGTGGGAGACGCACCGACCGGTACGGGCCGTGGCCCTGGTCCTGGAGGCGTCGGGCCTGGCGGCTTCCGCGGTCGACGATTCCGGCGCGCGGACGGCGACCGGGTACCGCGTGACGGCGGGCGAGGCGCCGGACGGCGCGAGAGTGGAGTGGGTCGGTCCGCCGGGCGGCGGGGCCGCGCACGCCGAGGAGAAGGAACTGGGCCGGTGCGCGGCCGTGCTGCGGGAGCTGGGCTGGACGGTGCTGCCGTACCGCGGACCGCGTCGTCGCAGGTTCCTGGAGGTCGAACCGCCGCCGGGCGTCCGGAGCAGGGACGGCGGCCGGCAGTCGCTCCGGTAGCGCGCCTTCCGTCCGGCCCGGTTCCCGGCGCCGCCTGACGGGTGCTCCGCCGTCGCGTCGACGGGGGCGTCGAAGCTCCTCCCACTCGTCGGGCGGGTGTGCCCCGGTCATAGGATGCGCTCGTGACCCGGTTCGATGAAGTGAAGGCGACGTTCTGGGGCGAGGGGCTGTACGGGGCGCAGCCACCGCTGACGAACGCGGCCGTTCTGGATGCCGAGCTCCGGCTCGGTGTGCGGCTGCCGGCTTCGTTGCTGGAGCTTCTGCGGATCCGGAACGGTGGACCGGTCGCGGCACGGTGGAACGCCTTCCCGACCGACGTGCCGACCTCGTGGAGCCAGAACCATGTCCCGCTCGACGATCTGCTGGGCATCGGCCGTCACGACGGCCAGATCTCACTGCTGGACTCGGCCTACCTGATCGAGGAGTGGGGTCTTCCCTCGCCTCTGGTGCTGCTCTCGGGCGACGGCCACTGGTGGATCGCGCTCGACTACCGGACGTGCGGCGCACGAGGCGAGCCGTCCGTGACCTGGTTCGACGCGGAGCTTCCCGCTGAACTCCCGCTGGCCGAGGACTTCCGGACGTTCGTCGAGCGTCTGACCTCAGCCCACTCCCTGGACCTCGACGCCGCCGACGGCGGCCGATCCTCGTCTTGAGCGTGCTCTGACCGCGCTTGCCGCATTCGAGTATCCGCGGTTCCGAACTGCCGACGGACCTCGCGGGCCACGGACTTCGTGAGGCTGTCGTACGGAGAGCAGTGCCGGATGGCGACCGGTCCCCGCCACGGTCGATGCGGTGGCGGTCGGCGCGACCGGAGGAAGCGGGCGCCGAAGCCACCGCGCACGTGTACGAAAAGGCTGCTTCGAACCAGAGCCGTCCGGGTCGGGCCCACATGTCATTCCGACTGCGTCCTCGCTGTCGGACCCATGGGGAATGCTGGTGGGTCCGACACCTCTGAGCGGGAGATGCTGTGATGCGCAACGACGAACTCGCCGCGGCCCAGGCGTATGTCCGACTTCTGGAGGCCACCCGAGCGGCGTTGGCGGATCCCGAGGACGGCCCCTTGTACGTGCCGTTGCTCGCCTCCCCGATGGCGGAGGCCGACGGCGCGCTGGAGCGGGCGGGCCTGTGCGGGAACGAGTCGCGGTTCTTCGACCTCGTGTCAACACTCCGACCGAGCATGTCGGGTGGAGGTCACTGAACCGACCGGGCGGAGCGGCACTTCCCCTCGCCCCGGGCCGCGGCCTACCTCCGGCCGCGTGCCCCACCGGGCGGCCACAGTCCGGGACGGGGCGGGCGCGGCCGTCACCCTGTCGGCGGGCTTCACCTCTCCGCGCCGATGCGCCACCATGCCGGTACGGGCCGGGCAACGATCCGGCGGCTGCCGACTGCCCCGTTTTCACGACCGTCGGCGGCCCGACCACGTCATCCCTCCGGCGCACCGCCATCCCTTCGAGCCAGTCCCGTCACACCGAGGGTTCCGACTCCGTCCTCGGCGAATTGATTCAGCGTCGCCCTCGCCCGCAGACATCTGCTCACACGGGCGAATCGACAACTCCAGAGCTTGTCTGCCCCCACGCGGAAGACGTGGTTCTGCGTGAAGCGGGACGAAGCGATCCAACACCGTGATCACGGCGGGCGGTCACCGTCCGCCGGACGACTCCACCTGTGAGGTGTGCATGCCCGACCTCTTCGCCGTCAAGGGGCTTCGGCCACGAGGCTGCGTGGGTGGCCCGGCGCAGGCCCGGCTTCCGGTTCGGCCTGGACATCGCGGCGGTCAAGGTCGCCAACCCGCAGGGCGTGGGAGCGATCCTCGGCGGTCACGGCATCACGGCCTGGGGCGGGACGTCCGAGGAGTGCGGGCGCAATGCGCTCCGGGTGATCCGCACCGCCGAGGCGTTCCTCCGCGAACGCGGCAGGGCCGAACCGTTCCGACGCTGAAGCATCACAGGACGCTGCGGCAGGGAGCGGTACTCGCGGGCGTGGAACCGGAACGGATCCACCTGATCGGGCGGGGTTTGCGCAACGCACTGCTGTGCCAGTCGGACCCACGGACGCCACCGGGCTCCCGGTCACGGCCGGCCCCGCCGAGACCCCCGCGCGGGCCCACGGCCTGGTGTGCGACCTCATGGAAGTACGGCGAATCGTCGCGCGGACACAGGAACTGGGACCGCCGGGTTCCGGGAGGCCGGTGAACGCCACCGAAGAGTGGCGGAATCGCTCGACGAACGACGAGAAGGGAAGGAAGCACATGACCGATGTCTCTCCCCCCGCGCTCCACGACGGGCTGCCCCGCGTCACACGCCGTCCTACCCGGGTCGGCCTGGTCTCCGGTGGACTCGGCGCGTACTGGCCCCAGTTCCCCGGTCTCCTCGACCGGCTGCGGGAATCGGCTCGATTCGTGACTGAACGGTTCCGGGAGATGGGCTGCGACGTCGTCGACGCCGGCTTCGTCTCGGACCCGCGGGAGGCGGCCGGGGCGGCAGAGCACCTGCGCCGGGCGGACTGCGACGTCGTCGTGACGTATCTGACGACGTATCTCACCGCCTCGATGGTGCTGCCGATCGCCCAGCGCGCCCATGCCCCGGTGCTGGTGATCGACCTCCAGCCGACCGAGGTCATGGACCACCCGAACACCGGAACGGGCCAGTGGCTGGCGTACTGCGGGCAGTGCCCACTGCCGGAGATCGCCAATGTGTTCCGGCGCAGTGGTGTCGCCTTCCGCTCGGTCTCCGGCCATCTGCGCGACGGCAACGCCTGGAACCGGATCCGACGCTGGATCACCGCGGCGCAGGTGCGCGGTGTGCTGCGGCACGGCCGGCACGGGCTGATGGGCCATCTCTATCCCGGGATGCTCGACGTCTCCACGGACATGACGCTGGTCTCGTCCCGGTTCGGCGGGCACGTCGAGGTCCTGGAGTTCGACGATCTGCGGATCCGGGTCGCGGCCGTGACGGACGAGGAGACCGCCGGGCGGGTCGCACTCGCCCACGAGGTCTTCACCCTTGACGCATCCGTGAACGAGGACGACCTCGCCTGGGCCTCCCGGGTGTCGGTCGGGCTGGACCGGCTCGTCGAGGACTTCGGGCTCGACAGCCTGGCGTACTACCACCGCGGTCTGGAGGGCGAGATCCACGAACGGCTCGGCGCGGGCATGATCCTCGGCGCGTCGTTCCTGACCGCGCGGGGCATCCCGATGGCCGGGGAGTACGAGTTGCGCACCGGTCTGGCCATGCTGATCGCCGACACGATCGGCGCCGGTGGCTCGTTCACCGAACTCCAGGCCCTTGATTTCCGGGACCGGGCGGTCGAGATGGGCCACGACGGTTCCGCCCACCTCGCGATCAGCGCGAGGGATCCGCTGCTGCGCGGGCTGGGGGTCTACCACGGCAAGCGGGGATGGGGGGTCAGTGTCGAGTTCGACGTCGGACACGGCCCGGTGACCACCTTCGGCGTCGGTCAGGAGGCGGACGGGACCTTCACGTTCGTCGTCTCCGAGGGCGAGGTCGTACCGGGGCCCCTGCTGGAGATCGGCAACACGACGTCGCGGGTCGACTTCGGCTTCGACCCGGGCGAGTGGACCGATGCGTGGGCGGCGACCGGCGTCGGTCATCACTGGGCCCTGTGCACCGGCCACCGCGCCAAGGACCTCAGGGCGGTGGCCGATCTGCTCGGCGTCCCCTTCCGGGCGGTCACCGGCCCCGGACCCCTTTGAACGGTTCTCTCCGTCGGGGGCCCTCTCTCTCCCCAGGCCTTCCGGTTGCCCTGGCCGCACCTGTCCCACGCGTTCCGGTTCTTCTCGCCGTGGCCTCCCGGCCCCCCGGTCCCCCTGCTCTGCCTTCCCCCGTCGGTCGGTCCCTCGTCCGTCCCTCGTCCGTCCCTCGTCCGTCGTCCCTCGGCGTGCCGCCTCAGGCGGTCGTCCCGGGGACGGGGGCCAGGCCGAGTTCACGTTCGCCCAGCGGGGCGAAGAACCGCGCCACGTCGTCGTCCGTGACCTCGGTCAGCTCCCCAGGACTCCACCGCGGGCGGCGGTCCTTGTCGATGATCTGGGCCCGCACGCCCTCCACCAGGTCCGGCCGGGCGAAGGCGGCGCACGACGTGCGGTACTCCTGGTCGAGCACCGCCTCCAGGCCGCCGAGCCGACGGGCCCTGCGCAGTGCGGAGAGGGTCACCTTGAGCGCGGTGGGCGACTTGGCGAGGATGACTGCGGCGGCCTGCTTGGCGGCCGGCACGCCGCTGTTGTCGAGCCGGTCGAGGATCTCCTCGACCGTGTCCGCCCGGTAGCAAGTGTCGATCCACTCACGGTGCGCCCCCAGTTCGCCCTCCGGTGGGGAGGCGGCGTGTGCCCGCACCGTTGCCTCGATCTCGTCGGGCGTGCGGCAGTCGGCGAGTGCCGTGGTGAGGGCGGTGAGGCGCCGAGCCGGTACGAAATGGTCGGCGAGCCCGCACAGCAGGGCATCACCCGCCCCCACCGCGTCCGCCGTGAGTGCCAGGTGCGTGCCGAGCTCGCCGGGTGCGGACGCGAGCAGGTGCGTTCCGCCCACGTCGGGGACGAATCCGATGCCGGTCTCGGGCATGGCGACGCGCGAGCGTTCGGTGACGATCCGGACGTCGCCGTGAGCCGAGACCCCCACGCCGCCGCCCATCACGATCCCGTCCATGATCGCCACATAGGGCTTCGGGTACCGGGCGATGCGGGCGTTGAGCCGGTACTCGTCGCGCCAGAACGCGAGTGACGCGGTACCGCCCGCTCGGGCGTCGTCGTGGATGGAGCGGATGTCCCCTCCCGCGCACAGGCCGCGCTCTCCCGCGCCGGTGATCAACACGGCGGTCACCGCGTCGTCGCGCTCCGCTTCGGCGAGCGCTTCGTCGATGCGCAGCACCATGGCGTGATTCAGCGCGTTGAGCGCCCGCGGTCGGTTCAGCGTGATGTGCCGGACACGCCCCTCGGTGTGCGTCAGGACGGGATCGTCATGGTTCATGAATGCGCTCCGGTCAGCCCTTGTGCCGCATCGTCCGTCACACGTGGACGATCTTCCACCGCTCATTGTCGGGGGCGGGCTCCTCCCCCGGAAGGCAGGGGTGTCGGGCACCACCGGGTCCGAGGTAGCCCGGTCCGGGAAGCCCGCCCGGGCCCGGAGGTCCCGGTCCGGGCGGCCTCCGGGGCGCGGACGTCCCGGCAGCCTCGCCCGTCGTGGTCCGCGCGTCGCGGTCGGCCGGTCCGCTGTGGCGGCCTTCCGTCACCGGCTCGACAATTGAGTCACCCCGTACGGGCGCGCCGCCCGTGAGCCCCGCCGGACGACCTCCGGAGCAGGTATGACCGATCACGACCGGCAATCGAGCACCCCCGCCGCGCCCCGTCGGCCTATCGAGCAGTCGCAGGGTCGCGGTTCCGTGACGGCGGAGAGTCTCGTGATGAACCGGACGGGCAGTTTCGACTGGGATCTGGACACCGGCACGCTCGACATCGACGAGGCGGGCCTGCTGGTCCTGGGGCTGGACCCGCTGTCGTTCGATTCACGGCCCGAGTCGGCGGTGGAGCGGCTCGATGCCGCCGAGCGAGCCCGGCTCGACGAGGCGGTCAATGACGCGATCGTCGGGGGGCGCAGTTCGTACAGCGTCCATCTCCGAGTCCCGCTGCACGGTGGAATGGACCAGCGGACGCACGTCCAGGCACGTGTTCTGCGCGGCGACGACGGCCGGGCCCACCGAGTCGTCGGGGTGGTGCGCGATGCGACGGCGGAAATCGACCACTCGGAGTTCCTGCTGGACCTGGAGAAGCGGACGCAGCGCCAGACCAGCATCGTTGAACGCACGACGAGCGCGCTGTCGCGTGCGGTGACCGTGGACGACGTGACCGCCTCGCTCACAGGTCCGAGCGGCCTGGCGCGGATCGGCGCGGACGGTCTCGCGCTCGGCATGCTGGAGAAGTCGACGCTGAACGTCATCGCGCTCAGCGGCGACGCGTTGGAGGCGGTCGCGGAACTCGGTTCCGGCGAGGAACTGGATCGGAGCCTTCCGCTGGCTGACACGGTGGTCAGTGGACGTCCCCGGTTTCTCAACTCCGTTTCCGCGCTGGTCGGCCGGTATCCGGCGGTGGCCCCGTACGCCGAGCGGCTGAGGTTCCGGGCGGCCGCGTATCTGCCGCTCGTCGCGCAGGCGCGTACGGTGGGATCGCTGGCGCTCTTCTACCGCGAGCCCACGGCCTTCGACGCGGACGAGCGCAGCCTGTGCCTGGGGCTGGCCGCCATCGTGGCGCAGTCGCTGCAACGGGCGAAGCTCTTCGACGAGGAGCGCGAGTTCGCCACCGGTCTCCAGTCGGCCATGCTTCCCCGGCGCATCCAGGAGATCCAGGGCGGCGAGATCGCCGTGCGGTACCACGCCGCCTGGAGCGGACGGCAGATCGGTGGCGACTGGTACGACGTGATCGCGCTGCCCAAGGACCGTTTCGGGATCGTGGTGGGTGACGTCCAGGGCCATGACACCCATGCGGCCGCCATCATGGGTCAGCTCCGCATCGCGCTCCGGGCATACGCCGCCGAGGGACACGCTCCGTCGACGGTGCTGGCCCGCGCCTCGCGCTTCCTCTCCGAGCTCGACACGGAACGCTTCGCAACCTGCACGTACGCCCAGGTCGACCTGGCCTCGGGGGCCGTGCGCGTGGTGCGCGCGGGGCATTTCGGACCGTTGATCCGGCAGGTGGACGGCCGGGTCGGCAGTCCGCAGGTGCGCGGTGGTCTGCCGCTGGGCATCTCGACCGATTTCGAGGACGAGGAGTATCCCGAGACCCGTCTCGATCTGGTTCCGGGCGAGACGCTCGTCCTGTACACCGACGGGCTGGTGGAGGAGCCGGGGGCCGATGTCGAGGTGGGCGCGCAGGCTCTGATCCATGAGGTGAGCACGGGGCCCGCAGGGGCCCAGGCGCTGGCGGATCACCTGTCGGACCGGCTCTGGGAGCGCTGGGGATCGGGGGACGACGTCGCCCTGCTGGTGCTGCGGCGCAGTCCGGACCCGGGATCGCCGCGGGCCCCGCGACTGCACCAGTACGTGCACCAGGCGGATCCGGAGGGGCTTTCCGACGCCCGCACCATGGTGCGTCAGGCCCTGAACGACTGGGACATGGCCGAGCTGGCCGACGACGCCGAGCTGATGACCGGCGAACTGCTGGTGAACGTGCTGCTGCACACCGAAGGCGGTGCCGTGCTCACCCTGGAGGTGCTGCCGGAGCCGGTGCGTCGGATCCGGCTGTCCGTGCAGGACCGTTCCAGTGTGTGGCCGCGGCGTCGCAGCCCGGGTGAGACCGCGACATCGGGGCGGGGGCTGCTGCTCATGGACGCCGTCGCCATCCGTTGGGGCATCGAACCACGCGGCGAGGGCAAGGCCGTCTGGTGCGAGATCGGGCCCTCGAAACCACCCGGCCCCGCTCGGGCGACGTCCTCGGCCCGGACGTGACGTGACGGGTGCACAGCAGGGCGCGAGCCGTCCCTCATGGGACGCGGCACACCCGTCCGATCGCCCCAGCACGGCGGTGCGGTCCCGTGGACAGCACCGGGACCACAGGGGTTGCCAGGCCGCACGGTGCGGCGTCGCCCGAACCGCACCCTCCCGCCGTCGGCAGTCGGCAGACCGCCACACCGACTCCCGCGACAATCGGGGGTCTTCAGAGGCGGCGGTACATGACGCGCAGCCCGACGAACCCTTGTGCGGGATGCCTGAACCCCTCGGGCAAGGTGCCCAGGATCTCGAAGCCGAGCGAGAGACAGAGCCGGACGGCGTGGGTGTTCGTCTCGACCACCGCGTTGAACTGCATCGCCCGGAAGCCCGATGAGCGGGCCCAGTCCAGTGTGTGGACGCACAGCCCCTACCGACCGCGCGCACGCTCTCTCTCAGCACGGCAGGGAACCCGTCCCGCGCCCGCAGCCGTTCGATCTCTTCACGGTGGGCCCGCGGACCACCCTCACACCGCTGTGCCAGCACACGCACCAGGCGCACATGCACGGCAATGATGAACTCACCCCGCTTCAAGCGGAGTTCACGAGCCGATGTGCTCACAGCCATCGTGTTCGCGGCCTCCATACCCACAACACCGGCAACCGGCATGGCGCCCCCTCCAGTTGATTACTCTCTGTAATCAGAGTAGTCCGGAGACGGCACATCCGCGCGGCCTGTGGAAAACTCCCGCGCGGATCAGACCTGGTCCCCCTCCTCGTCCCCGCCCTGGCGCGCGGCGACGCCGAGGTGTTCACCGACCCTGTTGACGAGCAGGGTCATCTCGTAGGCGACCTGGCCCACGTCGGCATCGGCCGCGCTCAGCACGCACAGGCAGCTTCCCTCGCCGGCGGCCGTCACGAACAACAGCGCCTCGTCGAACTCCACCATGGTCTGCCGGGCCCTCCCCGCACGGAAGTGGCGCCCCGAACCACGGGCGAGGCTGTGGAGCCCCGACGAGACCGCGGCGAGATGTTCCGCGTCCTCACGCGTCAGCCCCGTGCTCGCCCCGGTCACGAGACCGTCGTTCGACAGCACCAGCGCATGCCGTATGTGCCCGATCCTGTTCGTGAGATCGTCAAGGAGCCAGTCGAGTTCCTTGTCCAGCGCCATGTGCCCGTTCCTCCCCGCTCGTGCGTTCCCCTGCCCCGCGTTTCGCGTAAGCCTTGCGCACTGGTCACGAACGGGCAAGCACTACTCGGTCATGTGGCCGGGTCCCAGCCCCTGGACTCCGTGACGGCGGTCAGAGAGGCACTGTCCACCAGGCACGCACCAGTCACCCCTGCGGGACGTCGGCACACGGGTCGTCGTCCGCCGAGCGGGCCTCGTCGGCGACAGCGGGCGGCACCGCGGAAGGAGCCGTTCCCCCGGGCGTGGCCACCGAGTCCTCGCTGTAGGAGCTGCCGAGGACGATGCGGATTCCGGCCGAGTCGGACGCGTTCACTCTGGCTCCGGGCAGGTGCCGGGCGGTCTTCTCGGCCTCGTTGCGCAGGCCCGGTCCGTATTCGACGACCGTCGAGACATGGTCCTGACGGCTCGCCGTGGCCGTGGTGGTGACGGTGAACCCCCGGGAGCGCAGGAGGTCGGCGGCCCGGGCCGCGAGCCCGGTGACCGTCGTGCCGTTGTAGACGGCGACACTGATGCCCTTCCCCGCGAGCGGGTCGGCGGCAGCGGACGGGGCACTGCCGCCGTCGGTCCGGTCGCGCTCGGCGGATCGCCTGCCGCTGGCGTCCTTGCCGTCGACCGTGCGGTCGGCCTTCAACGCGGCCCAGAGGGCGTCGGCGTCGGACTCGACGATCGCGACGCGAGCACCCTCGTAGCGCCATGGAACGGTCACGAACTTGGTGTTGTGCAGGTCGACGTTCTTCATCGACATGGCGAAGGAGAGCAGCCGGTCCGCCGATCCGAGTCCGGGGTCGACGGTCAGCGCGTCGGTGGCCGCGTCGGCGAGGGGCAACAGCGTGGTCGGGTTCATGCCGCGCGACTTGACCTTCTTGATGAGCGAGGCGACGAAAGCCTGCTGACGCTTGATGCGCCCGAGGTCCGAGCCGTCACCGATACCGTGCCGCAGCCGGACGTAGTCGAGTGCCCGCTGCCCGGAGACGGTCTGCGGACCCTTCGCGAAGATCCGCGCCCCCCGAGTGGGCAGTTTCGGGCTGAGGTCGCGCTGATGGATGTCGTGCGGCAGGCAGACGGGCACGCCTCCGACCGCCGAGGTGAGCGCGGAGAAACCGGCGAAGTCGACGACGACGGTGTGGTCGACGCGCAGGCCGGTGAGGCGTTCGACGGTGTTCTGGGTGCAGGCCGGGTTGCCCTCGGCGGTCTCTCCCACCGAGAACGCCGCGTTGAACATGGCGTCGTGCTTCGGGGCGGTCCACGCGCCTCCCGGAAGTCTGCACGCCGGGATCTCGACCAGGGAGTCGCGGGGGATCGACACGGCGACGGCGTGCTTGCGGTCGCCGTACACATGGAGGAGGAAGGCGGTGTCGGAGCGCCCCACCGCGCCCGTACCGCCGCCCAGTTCGCTGTTGCCTCCCGCACGCGAATCCGATCCGATGACCAGGACGTTCTGCCCCATCGACGAACCGGGCGGCCGGTCCCCGGAGAGCCCGTCCGCGCTGAAGGTGTCGATGCCGCCGTTCAATTTCAGGTACACCCACCCGACGCCCGAGACGAGCAGCACGAGAAAGGACAGTCCGGTCACGGCCGTCCGCCTCAGGCGTCCGCCCCGCGACCGGCCCGTCGCCGCCTTGCCATGTGTTCTCATCGGCCACCCCGTTCGTCCGGTTCCAGGAGGAACACTCGCCTTCCGTCGAGGAAGACGCGCGCCACCACCCTGCGGTTTTACCGTTGCGCAATGTAGCGAGTGCCGTGGTTCGAATGGATCACCGGACCTGCCCACAACCAGCCAGAAGCACTTCCCGGGAACTCCGAGCGCAAACACCGGCCGAAACGCGGCACTGAAATGTCATGCACCCCTGCCACGCAACGGCCCGCCTCGCCCGCCCCGTTCGACCGCGGCGCTCACGGCGTCCTTCCCGACGGACCCGCTGCCGGGCAGGACGCCACGCCCGGCCATGCGCGGAGGCGGACGGAACGGCAGACCCCGTTCCCGACGCATCACTTCAGGAATTGCGCAATTATGGGAACCATGAAGTCGTCCTCGGCGTTCACCCTGGTGACGACAGACGACGCGCTGATCACGGATCGCTGAAGCGCTGTACCACTGGAGGATGTTCATGGGTGTGAGCCTGGCCAAGGGCGGCAATGTCTCCTTGTCGAAGGAGGCACCCGGCCTGACCGCGGTGACGGTCGGTCTGGGCTGGGACGTGCGAACGACCACGGGTGCCGACCATGACCTGGACGCGAGTGCGCTGCTGTGCTCGCAGACCGGGAAGGTCCTCTCCGACCTGCACTTCGTCTTCTACAACAACCTGACGAGCCCCGACGGTTCGGTCCAGCACACCGGTGACAACCTGACCGGGGAGGGCGAGGGCGACGACGAGTCCATCAACGTGGACCTGGCCGCCGTGCCCGCCGATGTCTGCAAGATCGTCTTCCCGGTCTCCATCCATGAGGCCCAGAGCCGCGGCCAGAGCTTCGGTCAGGTCCGCAACGCCTTCATTCGCGTGGTGAACCGGTCGAACGGCGTCGAGCTCGCGCGCTACGACCTCAGCGAGGACGCCTCGACCGAGACCGCCATGGTCTTCGGCGAGCTCTACCGGCACGGCGCGGAGTGGAAGTTCCGAGCGGTCGGCCAGGGCTACGCGTCGGGGCTCGCCGGAATCGCGTCCGACTACGGAGTCAACGTCTGATTCCGCGGGCCGTTCGCACCCGCTGATCCCCGGTCGCTCTCCCCGGCCCTCGCGGGTTCGGGGAGAGTGGCCGGCCGCGCCAGATGTCCGCTCCTTGGCGAGGCCACGACGCCGATACCGGCCGCGGGCCGCGAGGCCACATGCCGTGTTCCACTCCCGCGGCGACTGCGCGATCATTTCGGTATGTCCGGTGACCACACACATGTCCGGGAGTTCTTCACGGCCCGCGCGGCGGGCTGGGACGCCCGTTTCCCTGATGACGGACCCGCCCACGCCGTGGCCGTCGAGGCTTTCGGGCTGCGCTCCGGTGACACGGTGCTCGACGCGGGCTGCGGCACGGGGCGGGCACTGCCCGCTCTGCGAAGGGCCGTGGGGCGCGGACGGCACGGTCCTGGGCGTGGATCTGACACCGGCGATGCTGGAGTCGGCACTACGGGCGGGACGTGACCGCGCCGGGCTGCTGCTCATCGCCGATGTCGCCCGTCTGCCATTGCGGTCGGGGGCGCTCGACGCGGTGTTCGCCGCCGGTCTCATCTCCCATCTGACACGCCCCGGAACGGACTTGGCCGAGCTGGCCCGGGTGGTGCGGCCGGGCGGCCGGCCTTGTTCCATCCCGTCGGACGCGCCGCGCTGGCGGCCCGCCACGGCCGCCCGCTCACGGACGACGACCTGCGGGCCGAGGCCAACCTCCGTCCGGTGCTGGCACGTTCCGGTTGGCGACTCGACGCCTACACCGACGTGGACGACCGGTTTCTCGCGCTCGCCACGCATACGGCCTGACACCCACGCCGGGCGTAGACCTGGCGCCCGCACCGCACGAGCGCCTTGACGCCTGCGCCGTACGAAGGCGCCGATACGTACGGCGCAGCCCACAGGTGCGCGCCGGGGACGCGCCGACGGGCGGGACGGCGCACGCCGACGTGCGAGGGAACGCACGCCGACCGGAGGCGCCCGTCACCCTCGCCGGTTCAGTCCTGCCCGGGTACTTCGGCGCGCCGACCGTGCGGAACCGGACAGCCGCGAACGCCCGGAGTGGGGAACGTCCCCAGCCGGGCGACTTCGTAGCCGTTCGGGTACCCCTTGATCTCGGGGTTCTGTCGCGCGTAGTGCGGGTTGGTGCGCGGCGGCAGCAGTCGGACGGCCCGCGCTCTCAGGCGGAGCGCGCCGTGGGTGAGCCCGCGGGCCACCTGCCCGGGGCGTTCGTACCTGAACGCTCGGAGCAGCGAGTCGTCGAGGAGCGCGAGGGCCGCCTTCCGCGCGACCGGCGCGAGGGGGCGCGGGTACCAGGAGCCCATCAGGTCCAGCGTGGCGTCGGAGACGCGGCGTCCGCCCTCGTCCCAGCCGAAGTGCTCGGCCTCGTAGGCGTCCAGGGTGCGCTCGAAGTCCTCGTACGTCTCCGGCAGGTCCTTGATGCCCATGTGGGCACCCAGTGTCCGGTAGTAGACGGCGCACGCCCGCAGTTCGTGGGAGGACAGCCGACGCCAGCCGAAGTCGTCGAGCCACCGCTTCGGCGTGACGACGAAAGTGCACAGCACGTAGCGCATGTCGTCATTGCTGATGTCGTAGCTTCGGTGCATCTGGTTGATCCGGCGGATGGCCGTCCGACCCGCTTCGTCGGCGAAACCGTGCTCCACGACCGTGTCGAGGAGAAGTGCGGTGTCGTCGTAGCGCTTCTGCGACCGCTCGGTCAGCTCGGCGGTCTCGGCCAAGAGCCGGCCGATACTGGGGACGGCGTAGGTGCGGTACAACGCGAGTTCGAGTGCGCGGGTGATGTCCCACGGAAACTCGTAGGTCGCCGTGATGCGATAGATCCGCAGGAAGTCCCGTTCCGGATCGAGATTCTGAATCTCCTTCAGGCGGTCGTACCGCTTCACCCGGCTGCCCCCTTGCGTCGGTCGGAAGTCCAACTCTACGTCGGCGGAAGGCGGGCACCGCACTCGAGGGAACAACTGTCGGCCGGTCCTGATCCGGGACCGCGCCGGACGCGCCGGGCGCGGTGGGCCGGTCCAGGAACCACTTGTCAGGACCTCGACGAGCGAGTTACCGGCTGGTTAGGGTGCGCCGACGACAACCGTGACGGACGAGGAGAGAGCCGTGGCAGGGACAGGCGATGCGGTCACGGACGACGACGCGCTGTACGTGCTGACCGCGGCACTGCTCACGCCCGCGCAGTTCCCGACCGTGCTCGGTGACGACTACCCCGCCGCCTGTGCGGCGCTCGCCCTCGAACCGTATGCCGAGGGGTACGGCCTGGTCCTCGGCCAGGACGCCGGGGGCGCACGCTGGACCGTGGTGGTGGACGACGTGTCGCTGGTCGCCGTGGCGATCGCCGCCTGGGACTGCGGAATGGAGTACGACCTGTCACCGGACGACCGCTCGATGGTGTGTGCGTTGCCGGGCTGGCCGCTCGCGGTCGCGGTCGCCGCCCCGGAGCTGGCCGCCCCGCACGATCCGCCGCCGGACCCGGACGCCGGGGGCTCCGGCCCGGTCCCGCTCGCGCCTCCCGCCACGGGCACGTGGGGACCGGCCCAGCGGCGCATGGGGGCGGACGAGATCGCGCACCAATGGACGTCCTGGCGGGAGCAGTTGGACGGTACAACGGCCTCGGCCTCCTCCGACGTCACGGACGACGGTGCGGGGTCGGGGTCCGGGACCGGAGCCGCGACCGGCACCGGGGCCGGGCCCGGCGGCGGTGCCGGGGACCAGGACGGAGAGAGGGCGGGAGGCGAGCACGGCGCCGGAGCCGAGGGAGCAGATGCCACGGTCCCCACCGGACCCCCGCCCGTCGTATCGCACGCCGGACTGCGGCGGGCGCTGACACAGGCGCACGCCTACCTGGACGCCCCACCTCCGCCGGGCCGGATACGGTCCTCCTTCGCCACCGGTGATGCCCGGATGCTGCGCATCGATGGTCCCGGCTGGTCCATGGTCGCCAGGACGGACGACATGGCGTTCGTCCTGCTGGACGACGAACCAGGAGAGGTGTTTCCGGTCGAACGGGGCGCGCAGTTGCCCGGTCTGCTGGAGGCCCTGGACGCGATCGCGGTACGGCCGGTCTGAGCGGCGTACCACCGGCCGCCGTCCCGGCCTCGGGGCCTCCGGGATCGCGGACACCGCGACGGGTCGTCGGCAGCACGTGCTCGCGGGGGCGGTCGCAGGTCGACCGGGCCGCGCTACGCGGCCCCTCCCCGCCTCTGCACCTCCGCTGTCGCCCTTCCCGCCGGCTCCCGTCAGCGGCCGATTTCCCTGCGGGTGATCCTGCGGAGCCTGCGCCGCTGGCCGGGATCCAGCATCAGATAGCCGACCGTCGGCACGCCGACCAGGACGAGCAACGACAGCCAGAACCCGATGAAGGGCATCAGGACGACCGCCGCGACGACTCCCCCGATGGCGATCTTCGCACTGTTCGACATCGTCACACGCCTCCTTCACGGCCGCAGCCGTTCGTGTTGGTGGGAACGCCCGCGGGGTCCCATCGGTTCCAGCCTGCCCGAGAGTCACCTCAGCGGCTCGCCGACCTCGTGCATGTGCCGTAGCGCCTGCCGGTACGACTCGACGGGCCCGGTCTCCGTGTACGGCATGCCGAGCGCCTCGCAGTGGGCGCGCACCAGGGGTTGCGCCAGCCGCAGGTGGGGGCGCGGCATGCTCGGGAAGAGGTGGTGCTCGATCTGGTAGTTGAGCCCGCCCAGGAACCAGTCGGTGAGGGCGCCGCCGCGCACGTTGCGCGAGGTGAGGACCTGGCGCTGGAGGTGTCCCCAGCGGTCGCCGTCGGGGTCGGGCATCTCCATGCCCTTGTGGTTGGGCGCGAACGCCATGCCCAGATGGAGCCCGAAAAGGGCATGGTGCAGGAGGGCGAAGGCGGCGGCCTTCCCGGGCGACATGACCGTGAGCAGCAGTGCCGTGTAGAGGCCGAGGTGGGCGACCAGGAGCAGGGCCGAGACGGCGCGCTCCCTGGCGGGCTGACGGCTCAGGTACTGGAATCCGGAGATCTTGAGGGCGATGCCTTCGAGGAGCAGCATGGGGAAGAACAGCCGGGCCTGGTGGCGGGTGAGCCAGCGGGCGAAGCCCTCGCGCAGGGCCGCCTGTTTCCGGGTCCAGACCAGGGCCCCGACGGCGACGTCCGGGTCCTTGTCGACGTGATTGGGATGGGCGTGGTGGCGCACGTGTTTGTCGTTCCACCACGCCTCGTTCATGCCCAGCAGCAGGTTGCCGTGCACAAGGCCGACGACCCGGCTCGTCCGGCGGCGGGCGGATATCTGAGCATGCCCGGCGTCGTGCCCGATGAACGCGGTGCGGGACCAGAAGACTGCCAGCGGCAGTGCGAGCAGCAGGGTCGACCAGCTGTCGCCGATGAGGAACATGCCGGTGACCACCGCGCCCAGGGCGAGCAGGTTGACGGCGATGTTGAGCGCGTACCAGCCGGTGCGGTGTTCCAGAAGGCCCTGGCCCTTGACCGTTTGGAGCAGCGGCGCGAAGTCGCTCCCCCGGTTCGGGGCCGTGCCACGCCCCGGCGCGGATTCCCGAATCGCGGTGGGCTCCCGCCCCGGAACGGTTCCCGGGCCCGGTGCGGTTTCGCGGCCTCCCGTCTCTGGGGCGTCTCCCGTACCGTCTCGGACACCTTCCGCGACGGTGGACATGGCCTGGGACATGGGGTCTCCGGTCTCTGGAAGGCTGCGTTGACCTGTCGAAACGTACGGTCGCCGAAGCCCTGGCGGCCATGGCGCCACCACCCCTGGTCCACTGGGGCCAGCCCCCGGCCGCCGAGGGGGGCCGGCCGCACCCGGGACGCCGCGAGGCAGGTGGACGGCGGGGCGAGCAGGCCAGCAGGCCAGCAGGCCGACCGGAGTACCGCATCAGCCGGGAGCCTGAGCCCCGCCGCCCGACAGTGATGCAGATCACCGCATCGCCAGGCATGAACCGCTCGAGCACGGAGTACCCTCGACCCTCCAGCAAGCTAGTCAAATTTGAGGAATTCGGGCCATCGCTGTGCACAGGTTCCCTGCCGCAACGCTTTCCGAGGTCTCCGCACTCTCCGGCTGTACCGTGGTCTTCCTCCCCGGGGACCCGTTCCGTGCCGGCCGTATCGCCTTCTGGCATCCGGACGGCAGTGCTCCGCCCGACGGTCCCGGTTCCGTCGAGGAGTTGGCCGTCGTCGGGGCCGACGCACAGGTGTACGTCGTACCCGCGCTGATGCTCCCCGTCCGGGACGCGCTGCCCGTGCTGACGCGCGCACGTTTCGCGCCGCATGCCTCCGGCGCCGCCGCGTTCTGGGGCGCCGCCGCACTTCTTGCGCTGCAACTCGCCGCCCGCGGCCTGCTGCTGCCCGGGCTCACCGCCACCGATCACGACGCCTGGCGGGCCGGTCCGCTGTCCGCGGACGACCGGGAGTGCGTCCGAACGCTCGCCGCCTCGATGCCGCCGCTCGCCCACGCCGTTCCGCTCGACGCGTCCGCACACCCGGTGCTGCTGCCGGAACCGGAACGGCTGCTCCGCGCGTTCCTCGACGCGGTGGCCGACGGCCTGCCGCGTACGCCGGCCGCGGCCCTCGCCACGACGAGCCCCGCATTCGCCGTCGACGAGGCGCGGCGTCTGCCGGGCGGGCGCGCCTGGGCCGCCGATGTCGCGGCCGGGCACGATGCGGGCGTCCGGCTCTCGCTGCGGGTGGAGGTGTCGGGGCTGACGGACGCGGGAGCGGACGACGAGCCTTTGGCCACAGCTGCCGACGGCGCCTCCTTCCGCGCCGTCCTCCAGATCCACGGTGTCGGCGATCCGGCGCTGGTCGCCGATGCCGCCGACGTCTGGACGGGCGCGGGGGCGGGCCTGGCCGCGGCGTTCGGCCCGCGCGCCCGCATGGACGCACTGCTGTCTCTGCGGCGGGCCGCCCGGGCCTGGCCCGCGCTGACGCCGCTGCTGTCGGCCGCCGTGCCCGACTTCGTCGAACCGGCCGACGAGGAGCTCGCGGAACTCCTCGGTCCGGCCGGACGAGCCCTCGCCGCGGCCGGGGTCCAGGTGCACTGGCCGCGCGAACTGGCCCGCACGCTCACCGCGCGGGCGGTGATCGGCCCGCCCGACGACGACGCCGGCAGGGAGCCCGAGGGACCGGCCGGTACCGGCTCGGAGGCTCCGTCGTTCCTGTCGACGGACGCGCTGCTGTCGTTCGACTGGTGGTTCGCGCTGGGCGATCAGAAGCTCAGCCGCGCCGAACTGGACCGGCTCGCCGAGGCCAACAGGCCGCTGGTGCGACTGCGCGACCAGTGGGTACTGATCGATCCCGAGGAGGTGCGACGCGCCCGGGAGACCCGGGACCGCAAGGTCGCGCCGATCGACGCGCTGGGCGCCGTACTGACCGGTTCCACCGAGTTCGACGGCCGCCGGGTCGCCGTGCGCGCCACCGGCCGGCTGGAACAGCTGCGCCGCAGGCTGGCGGATCCGGAGTCCGACACGGCACGGGACGAACGGTGGACGGTCGGTCAGCCGGCCGCGCTCGACGCCGTGTTGCGCGACTATCAGTTGCGGGGTCTGAACTGGCTGCACACCATGACCTCGCTCGGCCTCGGCGGCTGCCTCGCGGACGACATGGGCCTCGGGAAGACCATCACCCTGATCGCGCTGCACCTGCACCGGCTCGCCGCCGATCCGGACACCGGACCGACCCTCGTGGTGTGCCCGACCTCGCTCATGGGGAACTGGCAGCGGGAGATCGAGAAGTTCGCGCCGGGGACGCCGGTCCGCCGCTTCCACGGCGGGGCGCGCGACCTCACGGGGCCGACGGCCGGTGAGTTCGTCCTCACCACCTACGGCACCATGCGGCTCGATGCGGCGAGGCTCGCCGAGATCGAGTGGGGTCTGGTGGTCGCCGACGAGGCACAGCACGTCAAGAACCCGTACTCGGCGACCGCCGAGCAGCTGCGGACGATCGGCGCGCGGGCGCGGATCGCGCTCACCGGCACCCCGGTGGAGAACAACCTGTCGGAACTGTGGGCGATCCTCGACTGGACCACTCCCGGCCTGCTGGGCCGCCTCGGTACCTTCCGCACCCGCTACGCGCGGACCGCGGAGGGCGGCGATCCGGCGGCTGCCGAACGGCTCGCGGCATTGGTGCGGCCGTTCCTGTTGCGGCGGCGCAAGTCGGATCCCGGTATCGCCCCGGAACTGCCGCCGAAGACCGAGACGGACCGGACGGTGTCGCTCACCGCGGAGCAGACCGGACTCTACGAAGCGGTGGTCCGCGAGACCCTGACCGCGCTCTCGACCGCCGACGGCTTCGCGCGGCGCGGGCTGGTGGTGAAGCTCCTGACGGCCCTGAAGCAGATCTGCAATCACCCGGCGCAGTACCTCAAGGAGAACGCGACGCGGATCGAGGGCCGCTCGGGGAAGGTGGAGCTGCTGGACGAGCTGCTCGACACGATCCTGGCGGAGGGCGCGAGCGTGCTCGTCTTCACGCAGTACGTGGCCATGGCCCGGCTGCTCGAACGGCATCTGGCGGCCCGGGGCGTACCCACGCAGTTCCTGCACGGCGGCACACCGGTCATGGAACGGGAGGCCATGGTGGGGAGATTCCAGGCGGGCGAGTGCCCGGTCTTCCTGTTGTCGCTGAAGGCCGCCGGTACCGGGCTCAACCTCACCCGTGCGGGGCATGTCGTGCACTTCGACCGATGGTGGAACCCCGCGGTGGAGGCGCAGGCCACCGACCGGGCGTACCGGATCGGCCAGACGCAGCCGGTGCAGGTGCACCGGCTGATCGCCGAAGGCACCGTCGAGGACCGGATCGCCGACATGCTGACCAGGAAGCAGGTGCTGGCCGACGCGGTGCTCGGCTCCGGCGAGATGGCGTTCACCGAATTGACGGACGCGGAACTGGCCGAACTGGTGGAACTACGAGGGGGCTCCCGATGAACCACGGGCGCGACGGACACGGCGCGTACGGCGGATACGACAGCGAAGTGGGATACGGCACCGACGCGGCATCGACGCAGGAACGCACCTTCAGCGCGCTGCCGCCCGCACGCGGACGCGGATTCGCCGACTCCTGGTGGGGACGGGCATGGCTGAAGGCCCTGGAGGACACCGCGCTGGACGGCTCGCAGCTCAAGAAGGGGCGCGGGGTCGCGCGCGAGGGCCTGGTCGGCGCGGTGTCGGTACGGCCGGGCCGGATCACCGCGGTGGTCCGCGACCGGGGCGGGTCGGCGTACCGCAGCGACGTGCTGTTCCAGGAGCTGGACGAGGCGGACTGGGAGCGCTTCCTGGACGTGGCCGCCGCCCGCGCCGGGCATGTCGCGGCGCTCCTCGATCGCGAGATGCCGCCCCATCTGGTCGAGGACGCGGCGGCGGCAGGGGTGGAGCTGCTCCCGGGCATCGGTGACCTGGAGCCCGAATGCAGCTGCGAGGCGTGGGACCACTGCCCGCACACCGCCGCGCTGTGCTACCAGGTGGCGCGGTTGCTCGACCAGGATCCCTTCGTGCTGCTGCTCATGCGGGGGCGTGGCGAACGCCGGCTCCTGGACGAGCTCCAGCTGCGCATCGTGGCCCGCGCCTCGGAACGGGTGGTGTCCGGCCGGGGTGCCCCGGCCGACGGGTCCGGTGCCGTGCACGCCGCGTCGGCGGAGGCGGTGGACGGGGGTGTGCGGGCGGACGAGGCGTTCGCCGCACGGGACATCCTGCCTCCGCTACCCGCTCCCCCGCCCCTGCCGGACGAGCCGGGTCCGGTCCCGTCGCTGGAGACGGAGACCGAACCGGAGCCCGGCATCGACACGGCGGTCCTGGAGCTGCTGGCGGCCGACGGCGCGGCGCGTGCCCATCGGATGCTCGCGGATGCCCTCTCCCCCGACCACGCGCACCGGCCGCTGCCCGTAACGCTGACGCCACGTCAGGATGTCGTGCGGCTGCTCGCGGACGCCCGCCCCGAACCCTGGATCGCGAAGCGGCTGGCCGCCGGATCGGGACGGAGCCCGGCCGCCCTCGACGCGGCGGTGCGCGCCTGGTGGTACGGCGGGGCGGCCGGTATCGCCGTGCTCGACGAGGAGTGGACACCGGACCCGGAGACCCTGACCAGGGCTCAGGCCCGGCTCACCGCCGCATGGGAGGAGAACGAGCGCCCCGGACTGCGGGCAGTCGGCAACCGCTGGACGGCGGCGGAGGACGGTGTGCAGCTCCGGTACGGCCGGGACGGCCGCTGGTGGCCGTACCACGACGAGGACGGGCACTGGGTGCCGGCAGGCCCCGGGGACGAGGACCCGGCGGCGGCGCTGGGCGGTGCAGAGCCTTCCGCTCCCCCGTCCGTCGCCGCGCGCCGCCCCGGTGTTCAATCGATGTCACCGCACGTTGAGAGTGAGAGCGGAACCTGACGCGCGTCCGAGCTTACGACCTCGTCCACGATTGTCAGCGGCGTCGCGGCGTCTGGGACCTCCGCCTCCGGCGTTGTCGTCAGTCCCCGACGCTCCTTCCCCAAGCTCTCAGCTGCGTTCGAGCAGGGGAGACCCCATCCGACTCCCTCCTCCGCCTTGGATTCGAAGGCCCCAGACGCCGCTCCTTCCTCCACTGCCAATCGTGGACGAGGTCGTTAGGGTGCGCGGGCCGCTCGGCCGTACACCGGACAACGCCTTCCGGACATCGGACGAAGGGGCTACGGGTGTCGGAGGATCCGGGAAGCGGACTGTTATGTGATGGCCCCGGCTGCGTGAGGCCCCCTTCCAGAGCGTCACGGCGCTGACCCCGGCGGCCGGCGGCCGGCGCCGCGTCCATTCCGTCAGGAGCGGCGTTCGCGGGCGGCCGTCCGCCGCTGTCCGTGGTGGCGGCGCTGATCGGCTGTCTGTTCACTGCGCTGCTCCCGTTCCGGCTCGGCTTCACGAAGGCGGGCACCCTGCTCCGGCGGTGGCCGTCGTCGCCCGAGGATCTGTGGTGGCCGTGGTCGCCGCTGGGCGCGGTGGTCATCGCGCTCGCCGGGTGCTTCGGGGTGCGGGCCGCCTCGGGGTTCGGCACCGTACTCGGCGTCTTCGATTTGGTCGTCCTCAGCGTCTTCGCGATCCCCCTCATCGGACAGGAAGGGTTCGGTCAACACGCGTCCGGTGTCCGGTACTTCGCACCCTGCGGGCGGTTGCGGCGGCACCGGCGGGTTCTTCGCCGGCTTCGTGCACACGATGCCGGGCTTCGCCGGTTCCGAGGCCGCGGCACCGCTCGCCGGGAGGACGAAGGACCCGCGGCGCATGATGCGGTGCGCAGTGCTCGGCGCGGCGCTCACCATCGGCCTGGTGCACCTGCGGGCGTTCGCGCGGCTCCACCCGCGCCGCCGCTCCGCCGTCATCGGTGTGCCGAGGCCGGGCGACGGCCATGCCCGTCAGGGCGAGGCGAGACCTGCGGCGTGGCCGTGGAGCACGCGATGACCACGGTGGTCCTGGTCGAGCTGCCGAACGGCGCTTCGACGCCGTGTCCGCGAACCGGGTCCGACAGCCGTCCGATGTCCACGACTTCCGCGCGCCCTCTCGAAGGCGTGCCCCGCATATCGCAGTTGGAGCTGGCGCGGTGGCCGGGCCGCGACTACGGTCTGTCCGAGCTCGACGCCTGTCAACTAGTGCCGCGGCAGGCAACGTTTGCCCGTCAAGGAGCGCGTCCGGTACGTGCTCTCGGTGTGCCGGCCGGAAGCCCTCGTACTGGATGTACTTGGGATTTCGGCCGGTGCGGCGAGAGGGCGTGCCGGGCGTCGCGACGGGGCGAACGTTGCCTGATGCGGCACTAGTGCCGCTCCCGGCAAGGTTTGCCCCGTCGCAGCACTAGTCGGTCATGGAGGGGAGGCGCCGTCGGCGAACGTGTACGACCCCAGCCCCACGAGAGTCGCGAAGACCCGCGAGGAGTGGCTGCCCGCGGTGCTCCGCAGGAGACCATGGCGCTCCTCCCCTGGCCCTGACGCCTCTTGTCCTGTTCCTCCGTCTCGATTCCCCCCACGTACAGGAGTTCTCATGCACCGCAGAAGAATCCTCCAGGGTGCCGCGGCGACGGCGGCAGCCGCACTGCTGCCCGCGTCCGCCCGCGCCGCTGCCGCCACGACGGCGGGCGACACGGATTACCCGGTCGCCCACTGGGCGCCCGCGTCCACGTCCAACTACACGGCGTCGAACCGCCCTTCGACCTATCCGGTCCAGTACGTGATCATCCACGTCGCGCAGGAGACGTTCTCGGACACGGTCGGGATCTTCCAGAACCCTGCCAAGCAGGTCTCGGCCCACTACGTGGTGCGTTCGGGGGACGGCTACGTCGCCCAGTGCGTCCGGGAGCGGAACATCGCCTGGCACGCGGGGAACTGGGACTACAACACGCGCAGTATCGGCATCGAGCACGAGGGCTGGGTGGATCAGCCGTCGTACTTCACCAACGCCATGTACGAGAAGTCGGCGCTGCTGACCGCCTCGATCTGCGATCGTCACGGCATCCCCAAGGACCGGGCACACATCCTCGGCCACGCCCAGGTCCCGGGCTCCGACCACACCGACCCCGGCCCGAACTGGGACTGGGTGCGCTACATCCGTCTGGTCAACCTGTACTCGTCCGGCTGAGGCGTCCCCCGCCCCGGCGTCCTGCCGAGCGGCGACACCCGTCCGGTCGCCGCGCGCCACGGTTGTGGCGGCCGTCCCCTGCGGCCACGATGGGGGTGCACGACGCGCCTGGACGGGAGGGTGAGTTGACGGACCCCTGGGTGGCCCTGGCAGCCGGTACGGACCCGGGGCAGTGGCTCGGCCGACTGCGGCACGCGCACGAGGTGTTCACCACGGCCGGGCGGCTGGAGCACCCGGTGCGGCCGGTGGTCGGCGAGTCGTGGCGGCGTTCGGCCCGGGCCCGGGTCAGCCCCGAGGGTACGGCCCCGGTCGAGCTGGGAGCGGACGATCTGGGGCCGTACCGGGACGGGCATCCCCTGGCCCCGGTCATGCCGGTGATCCGCGAGCTGATGTGCACGTACGCGACGGACGGGGAGCACCTGCTCGCGGTGTGCGACGCACACGGCAGACTGCTGTGGGTCGAGGGACATCCGAAGGCCCGCCGCGCCGCGAGCCGGATGAACTTCGTGGAGGGCGCCCGCTGGGCGGAGTCCGTTGCCGGGACGAACGCGCCGGGCACGGCCCTCGCCGTCGACCGGCCGGTGCAGGTCTTCGCCGCCGAGCACTTCCGCCGGACGGTCCAGCAGTGGACGTGCGCGGCGGCGCCGCTGCACGACCCGCGCACGGGGCGGGTGCTGGGCGCGGTGGACATCACCGGAGGGGACCGGCTCGCGCATCCGCACAGTCTGGCGTTCGTGCAGGCGGTGGCGCGGGCCGCCGAGTCGCAGCTGGCCCTGCTCGCGCCCGCGCCCGGCGACGGGACCGTACAGCTCACTGCGCTCGGCCGGGACGAGGCGCTGCTCGTCGCGGGCTGCCGCAGGGTGCGGCTCAGCAGACGGCACAGCGAGATCCTGGTGACCCTGGCCCGGCATCCCGAGGGCCTCGGCGGCGACGAGCTCCTCGTCGAACTGTACGAGGACGAGTCGGTGACCCCCGTGACGCTGCGGGCCGAACTCTCCCGGCTGCGGCGGCTCCTGGGGCCGGAACTCCTGCTCTCCCGCCCCTACCGGCTCTCGGCCGTTGTCGACGCCGACTTCGACACGGTGGCGCGCAGGCTGGCGTCGGGCGCGGTGGCGTCAGCCCTGGACGTCTACACGGGCCCTCTGCTGCCCGGTTCGCAGTCGCCGTCCGTCGTCCGCTTGCGCCACCGGCTCGACGAGCAGTTGCGGGCGGCACTGATCGCGCGCGGTGACCCGGGGCTGCTGGCCGACTGGGCGCACAGCCCCTGGGGCGAGGACGATCTTCCGGTCTGGCGTGCGCTTGCGGCGGCGGCACCCGGGGACCGGCGCCCGGCACTGCTCGCCCGGGTCCGGGCGCTGGAGACGGAACAGGGGTCGGCAGGGCCGGGCCCTGTCCCCGAACTGCCGTAGCGGACCGAAGGTCGACGACAACCCCAAGGGCTGTCCCGCGGTGCAACGGGGTTGCAACGTAGCGCGGTCTACCCTCGCGCCGAGAGCCGTCCAACGGCGGGCGGCACCGGATCCGGGAGACCACAGAGATGACCCGTTATGCCTCGCCGGGCACCGAGGGCGCCATCGTCTCGTACGAGTCCCGCTATGACCACTGGATCGGCGGCGCGTACGTCCCGCCCGTCCGGGGTCAGTACTTCGAGAACCCCAGTCCGGTGAACGGCAGGCCGTTCACCGAGGTCGCCCGGGGCACCGCCGAGGACGTCGAACGCGCCCTGGACGCGGCACACGCCGCGGCGCCCGCGTGGGGCGCCACCTCGGCGGCCGACCGTGCCTCGATCCTCAACCGGATCGCCGACCGGATGGAGGCGCATCTGGAGGAGCTGGCGGTCGCCGAGAGCTGGGACAACGGCAAGCCGGTGCGCGAGACCCTGGCCGCCGACATCCCGCTGGCCATCGACCACTTCCGCTACTTCGCCGGCGCGCTGCGCGCGCAGGAGGGGACCCTCAGCCAGATCGACGACGACACCGTCGCGTACCACTTCCACGAGCCGCTGGGAGTGGTGGCCCAGATCATCCCGTGGAACTTCCCCGTCCTGATGGCGACGTGGAAGCTGGCCCCCGCGCTCGCGGCGGGCAACGCGGTGGTCCTGAAGCCGGCCGAGCAGACCCCGGCCTCCATCCACGTGTGGCTGAAGCTGGTCGCCGATCTCCTGCCGCCCGGCGTGGTCAACATCGTCAACGGCTTCGGCGCCGAGGCCGGCAAGCCCCTCGCGTCCAGCCCGCGCGTCGCGAAGATCGCGTTCACCGGCGAGACCACGACGGGGCGGCTGATCATGCAGTACGCCTCCGAGAACATCAAGCCGGTCACGCTGGAGCTGGGCGGCAAATCCCCGAACATCTTCTTCGACGACGTGTGGAACGAGGACGACGACTTCCGCGACAAGGCCCTGGAGGGCTTCACCATGTTCGCCCTCAACCAGGGCGAGGTGTGCACCTGTCCGTCACGCGCGCTGATCCAGCGCGGGCTCTACGACGAGTTCCTGCAGGCGGGCATCGCCCGCACGGAGAAGATCGTGGCGGGGAACCCGCTGGACACGGACACCATGATCGGCGCGCAGGCGTCCAACGACCAGTTGCAGAAGATCCTCTCCTACCTGGACATCGGTCGGCAGGAAGGCGCGAAGATCCTCACCGGCGGTCAGCGGATCGAGCACGGCGGGGAGCTGGCGGGCGGCTACTACGTCCAGCCGACGGTCTTCGAGGGCGACAACCGCATGCGGGTCTTCCAGGAGGAGATCTTCGGCCCGGTCGTGGCGGTGACGTCCTTCTCGGACTTCGACGACGCGATCAGGACGGCGAACGACACGCTGTACGGCCTCGGCGCGGGCGTGTGGACCCGCGACGTCAACACCGCGTACCGCGCGGGCCGCGCCATCCAGGCGGGCAGGGTCTGGACGAACTGCTACCACGCCTACCCGGCCCATGCCGCATTTGGCGGCTACAAGCAGTCGGGCATCGGCCGGGAGAACCACAGGATGATGCTGGAGCACTACCAGCAGACGAAGAATCTGCTGGTGAGCTACTCGCCGAAGAAGCTGGGCTTCTTCTAGCGGAACGGAAGAAGGCGCCTGACCTGGGGTTTTCCCGGGTCAGGCGCCTTCTTGGAGCGCCCGGCCCTTCCCATGGGGGAGGCGTCGAAATACTCCTCTTCTTCCAGTTCATCCCACCCGTATCCCAGTCCTGACCAGCAGTTCCGGGCCATACACGGGCCAGATTGCGGCTCAGCCCTTGGGGCTGCTGTCCTCGCTGCGCCGGCTCCACTCCTGCATCGACTCCTCGATGAGCCGGTTGGAATGCTCCTGAAGACCGTCCAGGAACTTGGCGTAGTACTGGAAAAGCACTTGGATGCTCTGGCCAGCCCGGCGCGCGCATTCGGCAGGATCCACGCCGGAGTGCAGCCAGAACGAGATTCCGGCATGCCGGAGGTCATAGGGCCTCTTGGCGAGGAGCGACGACTGCTCATTGGGAGCCAGGGCCTTCTTACGGGCCCGCTCCCATGTCTTGCCGTAGGCTGCTGCGTCCACGTAGCCGTCGGCCGCATTTCGAAAGACTCGACCATCGGGCGCAACGCCGAAGCGATCGACGTGATTTCGCAGTGTGTGCACGAACGACGGCGGTATCGGCACGGGACGCGTGGCCTTGACGGCTCGCCGCTTCAAGGAGTGCACTTCGTGGACCGAGCCATCGTCCGTCCACTCCTTGCCTGCCGTGACGACACCTCCGCTCAGGTTGAGCATGCCCCAGCCACTCTTCGGCAGACGGCACTGTGAGATCTGCAAGTGGATGACCTCCGCCGGACGCATGGCCGCGTAGTACATGCAGCCGAAGAACGCCTCAAGGTGCGGGCCACGTCCCCGTTGTTTGCCAACAGCGGTCAGCAGGCGAGCAACCTGGGTCGGGTTCGGCACGCAGGCCGGGTCCACTTCCTCACTCACCCCAGGAACCTGCCACTTGACCCTTGCGAGCGGATTCTCCGCGAAGTATCCCTTGTCGACGGCAGTTCCGAGGACCTCACTGAAGGCCGATCGTTTCCGCAGGGCAGTCTTCGCCGCGGCGGACTCTCCGTCGATCTTCCGGCCAAGCGCGTCCAACGCCCTGCGCACGACGTCTGGTTCCATCAGCTCACTGATGGGCAGGGAGTGCCGCTGCATCCAGTCGAGGGCATGCTGCCATTCGGCGGACGGCTCGCTCTCCCAGGCGCGCTTGTTGAACGCCCATGAATACAGCGCGCGCCGCAGAACCCTCGGCTCCGAGTAGCGCGCTTCGCGCCGCACCAGCGCGGGCGTGATGGTGGCGAGTGCATCAGCGAGAGTACGGCGGGTGTTGCCAGGCGTTCGGTCCCATCGCTCATCGATGTAGGCATGAGCCAGGTCGTACCAGGTGGTCCGCTGCCTAATGGCACGGATCTCGGAAGCTGGCAGACCAGTCTGCTCGTCGAACGCCTCACCGTCGCGCGCGGCCGTCATGAGCTTCGCGCGGCGGCTCTCGGCCAGCCCCTTGGTAATGAAGGACTCCGACCGCTCGCGGCCGTTGACCGTCCATCGGACCTCGAACGGCTTGCGACGCTTCGGCCGCTCCCGGATGTCCCAGAAGCGGACCTTGTAACTCATCGCCATTCAGGCGTATCCCTTTCGCACGCCTGCCACCAGGCGTCAAGGTCGGCACGACGGCAACGGAGTTCGCCGTTCGGCAGCTTGATCATTCGAGGAGCCTGGTTGCGGGCACGCAGACGGTAGAACGCCGAGGGACTCATGCGGATCTCCGCCAGGACCTCAGCGAGTTTCAGCGCAGGGGGACGAGCCATTTCTTCCTTTCAATCGGGGACGGGAAGGGCTACACAGGTGCAGGCCGCAAGGAAGCACTGCGCAGCCCCGGGACAGTGCGTCCGCCGGCTCCACTGCCAAGCACGGCCGATGCGGACGAACATCAATGGTCGCGAGGATCGCCGGTTTGGCCAACCGGCGATCGTGGGCTATGTTGCGCGCCCCGTACCGAGAGCTCGCAACACCTTGGGTGAGTTTCCGTCAGGAAGTCGACCGGTACGAAAGCACAGCCGGCGAGGCGCCGTCTGCAACGAGCGCCAGGAGACGGTCATCTACCAGGCGGTCCAGATTTCTGGCACGAGGACAGGGGACGCGAAACGAGCAGATCGAATAGTGGTATCACACAGACGAACTTCCTAGGCAGGAACCATTCCAGTGTGCCAATGGCACACGACTGGCATTGCAGTCTTTCCCTCGCTGCTCGTCGAGCGCTTCCTCGCCTGACTCGACATTTTGCGAGACGTTGTACGTTGACATGGCCCCGGCCGAGGCTCCAGCCTTTTGCCGTCAATTCTCGTCTGCCGTGAGCGAATGCCCACTATCACCCCGTCGGGAAGTCGACCACTTTGGGCGCGATAAGAATTTCCCCGCAAATAGGCATGCGAGGGTCGCCGTCGCGCGATCCGCGGTCGCTGTCCGCTATTGCTGTGGTGTGGACCGGCACGAGGGATTGATCCAGGGCAGGCCGGGAGGATGCACCGGACGTTCGGGAAAATCTCCGCATCCTCGTCTGCGGATGCGTCATGATCACGGGCATGCACCCTCGTGACGAAGAGATATGGCGGGCTATCGACCAGGGCCTCCGGGCGATCGACTGGGAGGCGTGGTTCGGTTGTCCAGAGGGCGCCGACTATCTCTCCCCCGCGGGTCACGAGGTGACCGCACGCGCGGTGGCCGGCCTTACCGCATTCTTCGAAAGCCGCTGGGTGCCCAAGGCCGTGGTCCCCTCCCCAGCCCCGGGCCGGGCCAGCGACACCTTCGTCGGCCTGGGCCGAGCCGCCCCGGTACTCCAGATCACGAACGGAGCCGCGCCGGGGGCATGGGTGGAGGCGGTGCGGTGGTGGGCCGCGTACGCCTATCTGGAGAAAGCCAGGGTGCCCGGCATTGCCTCGGTCAAGCGGGATGCACGCCGCGACGTCACCCTGTCCCGTTTCCTGCACTCCCAGACACCGGCCCGGCTCGCGCTCATGGGTGCGGCCCGCGGACTCCCGGTCGAGTTGGAGCCGGCGAAAGCCAGCGGCGGTCCCGGCGGCGTCCGTGTCGGCCCCCTGTTCATCGAGGTCGTCACCCTCGCCGAGGATCAGAAGCTCCAGGACTACGAAAGGTTCCGTCAGAACGTCCGGGCTCACCTCTTCGCCCTGGACAGGGGCCGTGACATCTACTGGGAAGGCGACCTCCCCGAACTCCTCAACGGCGACGCCTTCGAGACATGGAAGAAGCGGACCGAGGAGGCCGCCCAACAGTGCGCTGCCTCGGGGGCCGCGGTCGACGTCCTGAGCAACGCCGGCAGGCGGCTGACCGTCCACCCTGGCACGGCTCCCCAGGGCACCACTCTGACCGGGGACACAGTGGAGACCGACCAGGGCAGGCGGCTCCTGGGCAAGGTGCGTGGCAAGTGCGCCAAGACGGCGGGGGCGGGCACCGCATGGATCTGGGTGGAGGACCACAGCGGCCCCTTCCATTTCCCGACACCCTTCGCGGGGATGTCGCTCGCAGCCAAGACCGATGCGCTCGCAGACCTGTTGGGGCCGCTGCTGGCGGAGTACGTCCACGTTGCCGGGATCGTCGTCTCGAATGCAGCCCGCCAGCGCCTGCCGCTTCCGCCCGACGAGGATGCGCTCCGCCCAGCCGCACAGGGTTTCCAGCGGGGGCTGCCCCTCGACCGGGTCCGGGAGACGATCGTGATTCCCCGGCGAATCCTCCTGCCTGAACAAACCAGTCTGATAGCCAGAATGTGCAATGCCGAAGCTGATGCGCTCGACTGGGCTCTGAGGCAGCTCGGTGTTCCCCAGGGCGTGACATCTCTGCTTGCCGACTCGTCGACGCCGCACCGGGTTTCCCTCTGACACCGCCCCTGCCCGCACGCATAGTCCGCCGCGCCTCCGCGAGTCCACTGTTCATCCCACACAGCACCGACCGGGCCAGCCAGAATGGTCCTGGTGGCCGGGAGTGAGCGGACGAGGCCGCCTGGCTGCTCGCGGCGGTCGGCACACTGCTGCACAGCCACATGGCCACCACCCGGCTCCTGGCCCTCGCCCCGGCCCTGCACGCGGCCGTCACACCACCGCTCGGTCTCGCCCCCTGCCCCGGACGTCCCCGGCCCACCTGTCATCACTGGTCGCCGCCAGCCCGTTCCAGCCATTCGTACGTCTGGCCGGACCCTGGCAGCTGATCTTCGCGAAGGCGGCCGGACGCCACCGCGGTTTCGGCAAGACCGAACGCTGACAACCCTTCCCACCCACCGCCGAAGCAGAGTTGGAGCCCACTCGTGGCCGAGCCTGTCAGCCCGACCATCCGCACCTCCGCCAAAGCCGTCGTCGTCCACGATGGTCAGGTCCTGTTTCAACGAGCCAACTGGGAAGGCCAGGACTGCTACTTCCTGCCCGGCGGCGGCCAGAACCCCGGTGAACCCCTCGACCAGACGGCCCGCCGCGTGGTCCACGAGGAAACCGGCCTGACCGTCACCGTGAACAAGCTGCTGTGGCTGCGCGAGTACATCGGTGCCAACCACGACCACGCCGACACCGAGGCCGGCGCCCACCGCATCGAAGCGATCTTCCACTGCACCCCCGAAGGCGACCCCGCCGGCCGCCTCGGCGGACACGCCGAAGACGACGTGCAGACCGGCCTGGAATGGGTGGAACTGGAGAAGGTTCCCGGTCTGAACCTGCTGCCCCACGCCCTCCGCCAGCCGATCGCCGCCCTCGCCACGGGCCAGCTCTCATCCGGCTATCTCGGTGACGTCGCCTGAGCCCGTGGCGGCGATAGACGGCCGAGTCCCGGACGGTGCTCGGGAGATCACCACCGGACAGACCAACCGCGTCTGGTACATCGACGGCCCGGTGCCGTACGTGCTCATGCACTACAGCGACCCGAATCGCGCCGCCAACGAGGCCACCGCCCTGGCCTTCCTCACCATGCACGGCGCCCCGGCTCCCGAGCTTCTACGGGCCGGCCCCGGGGACAGTCCGGCGTGGACCGCGCAGACCGCGATCCACGCTGAGCCCGTGCCCGCCAGCCAGCTCCTTCACGAGCTGGCCGGCCCCCTCGCCGCCGTCCACCGCATCACGGACCCCATACCGCTCGGCTCGCCAGAGCCTGGCAGTACCGCACCTGGCCAGGGTGGTGGCGGCGAGTCGGGGCGGCGGATGGCCGGAAGGGGCAAGGCTGTTCGATTCTGCCGAGAGCCCGAAGAGAGCGGAAATTACTTCTCTCCCGACCCCAGCTCGATTGTCAGTGGTGTCTGTCAGGGTATTCGCAATGCGTGACAAGACGAGGGGCGGCATAAGTGTTCCAGCGTGATGACTCGGGAGTCTCCGAGTCATTCGATCTTGATTCATTGACCGTGGGCGACCGCCTGCGACTGTTCAACTTCACGCAGCGTGATGACCCGGTCGCATATCTGTGGGTGCTACGGGCGATGAACGTGCTGCGGGCCGTACACCAGCTGCAGGTCCACCCTGACGACGTGGCGAACGCACTGAAGGAGCTCGCCTCGGACCACGACGAGGTACCGTCCGCTGCGGACCTGAATCTGCGGGGCATGCTCGACAACCTCTCCTCGGACGACGAGCAGGTCCTCTACCGAGTGGAAGATCCCTTGCGGTGCGGCAGTCTTGCTGCCTACCGGAACCGGCAGTCGGTCTACCAGTTCACGGAGATCGGCTACCGCGTCTACCGTGCTGTGGAGGAGGTCATCGGCTCCCGCGTACAGGACGCGAACCTGTCACGGCTGGTCTTCGCCGACATCCTGACGGACTTCAAGGCGCTGGCGACAGCGAACCGGGAGGGCGACAGGGACGAGGTGTACCGCAAGCTCGCACGCCTCGACAGCGTGCTGGAGGACATGACTCAACGGGCGGCACGTTTCTATCTGACCCTCAACGACGTGGCGCGCACGACAGACGTCTCTCCCGAGACGTTTCTGCGCTACAAGCATGCGCTGCTGGCGCACATGAGTGAGTTCACAGCGGAACTGGAGCGCTACGCTCCCCGGCTGGCCGAGGCCGTGTACGAGGTGGAAGACACCGGAGTCGAGACCCTGCTGGAGCGGGCCGCCGCAGTGGATGAACGGCCCATGATGCGGCCGTCCGCACGGCTGGAGGACTGGCGGCGGCGCTGGATCGGGCTGCGCCAATGGTTCTTGGCGGACGGCCCCGTGGAGACCAAGGCCGCCCATCTGCAAGGCGCTACGCGCACAGCTATTTCGGGGGTCATCGCCCTGCTGCGGCAGGTGACGGAGTCACGTCGAGGAGGAGTGAGCCGGACCACCCAGCTCCGGCATCTTGCCGCCTGGGCAGCGGCAGCGCCGGATGAGCAGGCTGCGAACGCCCTCGTGTCCGCCGCCTTTGACCTGCGCTCGGTACGTCATCTGTCGGGTGCCCACGACGACGATGACCAGATCTCGCCGCGGACGACGTGGTGGGACGCGCCTGGCGTGGAGGTCAGCATCAGCCTGTTCCGACATGGTAAGCGGCCCGCACCGGGTGGCCCGCAACCGGTCCGCACGCGCCGTGGCGCCCATGCCCGCCTGCGTGAGCAGCAGTTGGCGGATCGGGCCGCGGACCGAGAGGCCGCGAAGGATCTTCTGGACCACGGGCCACACGACCGGGTGCTGAACGCGGCGGAGACCCGTGCGGTGCTCAAGCTGCTGACCCGTGCCCTGCAGGTGCGAACGGTCGTCGCGGGCCGACTGCGTTCCGGAACCGGCAGCAGCGACGTCCTGACGCTGCGCCTGGTTCCGAACGAGCGCGGCAGCCAGCTGCGGACCGAGACCGGCACGCTACACCTGCCCGGCTTCGCCCTGGAGATCAAGCCCCATGGTGCGATGGGCCGACGCCGAACGGAGAAATCCTGATGCCCGCCCATCGCGTAGCCACCTCCGTGGAGACCGCAGACCTCGGCTCGTACCAGCAAGCGGCCCGGCTCCATCGAATCCACGTGCCTCGCCCCCCTCGCTGGTCCTGACCGACTGGGCATCGATCACGGCGGCCGACGGCTCGGGATCACGGCCGGCCCGGATCCGGACCTGACGGCGGAACTCGTCGTGGACGCGGTCCCAGGTACCGTCCCGCCGCCACTTGGTGAACCAGCGGTGTGCCGCGTCCCAGGGCATCAGGTCGCGCGGAAGCATCCGCCACTGGCAGCCCGAGCGCAGCACGTAGAAGATCGAGTCGAGCACCAACCGGTCTCCGTACTTCCGTACACCGCCGCCTTTGCGCAGGTCACGCATGGGAAGGAACGGCTGGATGATCTCCCACATCTCATCGGTCAGGCTGGACGGATAGCATGGGCCGCTGACGGCCTCGGAGTTGTCGCACTGGCACACACCACGTGATCATTCCGAGGCCGTCGCCATGCCCGGAGGGCGGATCGCGACCGTCACGCTCCGCACATGATCAGCCACCCGGCAGGCTCTCAGGCCGTGGAAGCGACGGCACAACAACACCCACGCCAGGATCCGCTGCCTCGGCGAGCAAGCCGGCGTGCGGTGCTACTTACGGGCGACGAATCCCCACTGGTCGACAGGATTGCTGATGTCGTCATCGGGATTCGGGCGCCAGAGCGAGATCGACCCGAATCCGGGCTCGACCAACGTCATGCCGTCGGCGCTCGCGAGGATCTCCTCGGGCTGACGTACCAGGTACGGCGGGGTGTCCCCTGCTGCGTATGCCTCCTGCGCCGCGACTGTCTCGGGCGTGGAGATCGTGTCGCAGAGGACGAGGTGGCTGCCTGCCGGGAGGTCGGCCATGTACCGGCGTGTGAGGCCGATACCGGTCTTGGGTTCGGTGTGCCCCAGTGTGGACAGGAGCATGACTGCAATGGGCTGCTCCATGTCCAGCGTCCGGCTCGCTTCCGCGAGAACACGTTCGGCATCCAGCATGTCTGCATCGATGTAGTCCGTCATGCCAGCCGGTGCGCTCGTCAGCAGCGCCCGGGCGTGGGCAAGAACCAGCGGGTCGTTGTCGACGTACGCGATGCGTGCCTGCGGCTGGCTGATCTGCGCGGTCTCATGAGTGCTGTTCTGGGCGGGGAGCCCGGTCCCGATGTCGAGGAACTGGGTGATTCCTGCTTCTTCTGCCAGGTACTGGACCGCACGGACCTGGAATGCACGTGAGGCCAGGGCGAGTTCCCGAGCCTGAGGGTAGCTCGCAATCACCTGGTCACCCAGCTCTTGGTCCACCGGGTAGTGGTCCTTGCCTCCGATCCAGTAGTTCCAGACTCGAGCCGAGTGGGGTACACCGCTGCGGAACTGCGCGTCGGTTTCAGGGCTGTTGTTCACGTGCAACCTCACTTGTATTTGCACACATCACGGATCTTTGCCCGGAACTATCGAGCTTCATCTTAAATACTGTTGGTGAGCGTCTGCCAGTGCTGCTGGAGGGCCGCTCGCCCCGTTGGTTCCCTCAACGCCCGAACTGCCACGGGAAGGCCAACTCGAGGGATACGCAGGCCTTGTGAGTGCCGCCAGCGGACTGGCGGGGAGCCCTTCATGACGTCTTCCCTGTACGAGGCCACAATTTTCAACCCACTATCGATCGCGACCGCATACAGCAGATCGCTGCACGAACGGGCCGTTTGTTCCCTGTCGCCACTGACGTAGGCGGCGTAGAGCGGCTGCCCGGGGATCCCATTGGGGGCTTTGTGCTCGGTAACCAGAAAGAGGGAACGCCGTTTCGGTTTCATTTGTTCGGCCAGCTGTGAAAGCTGGTCTGGCGTCATTCCGGGCGGACGCCTGAAGTTGGGCGAGAGAGGGATACCATCGACTTTACGCCAGAAGGTTTCCAGAATCTCGCTCCGGAGCCCGTTTAGCCTTTCATCCGAGTCTTCAAGAATTGCCACCGCTCCGCTATGCTCGAAATCCAGATAGGATTCATAGAATGCGATGGCATCGTGCATAGGGTTCAATCTTCAGCTCTCCCTATTTGGGTGATATCTGGCAGCCGCTCCCGTCCCGAGGGCCACCGTCCGTCGACGGTTGAGGCGGCCGGCAGGCGGAGCTTGCAGGAGCGGGCCGCCATAAACCTCTCGACGGCCAGTGCGAGTCGGTGGGACCTTAACCACGACTCAGCACCACGAAACTCAAGCTGGCACGGGTGCCTCTACAGAATCCGGGTCCAGCGGGTCCAGTTCCAAGGGCGTGGCCCGCGGCGACCGCGCAGGCAGTCGACGCGGTGCTGTGCCTGCGCCCATATTGCGGGGTGCTGGCTGCGTGCTGGGCAGCATACGTCACCATCCGTAGTTCTCTGCCGCCCGCCAAGACCTCGTAGCCGTCCCACTCGGTCACATCGCGATTGACGGGGGTGGCCCCTGGACTCCAGAAGTACCAAATCAGGAGCTGCTCAGGCTGTCTTCCAGATTGCCGCAGTATCACCTCGCTGAAGAGTGTCTATTCTCCAGCCGAGTTCGCGGGCTGCTGCCGCGTTCCCTGCATCGGCGCGGCGGATGTACGAGCCAAGTGTGTGCATGTCGCGGATGCGGATGAGGGTGGGGAGACAGGGCCAGCTTGTGATGTCATGCCCATACGCTTTCCCGAATTTTCCGAGTTCTGCAACGGTTCGTCCGAATCGACGGCCTTGGTAGGTGTTGGCAAGGTCGACTTCCCGTGGGCCGATGGCTGCCTCATCCCAGTCGCCGAGGCGCGCATCGCCACCGTCCCAGATGCAGTTGCCGGGGTATGCGTCACCGTGGACGAGGCCGGGGGCCAGGGTGTAGTCGAGTTCCTCGAAGGCAGAAATGAGTTCGTGCGCGCGCGTGGCGAGCCATTCCTTTTCGGGATCGGGGATTGATTTCGCGTGCGTCAGTGTCTGGGTGAAGGAGGCGAGTGGCGCCCACTTCGGCAGTGTGATGGGTGGTTGGGGGAGCTGGTGTAGTTGCCTAAGAAGTTGGCCGAGGTGCTCAGCGTTGGGAGTGCTTCTCGTGGTGGGCTGTGGATAGTAACGCCAGAAGGTGACGACGTGCCCATCAGCGAGTACGGGCTGTTGAAGGTCAGCGGGTTCCGTCACCGATACGCCGTTGGTGGTGAGCCAGCGGGTGAGCGTCACGCTGGTGGTGAGCCTGGGGAGGTGCTCGACGGGGCTGACGCGCGCGACGATGCGTTCGGTAGGAAGGAGGAAGACCGCGGTCGCATGCTGATGCAACTTGGTGATGTGGTCGCTTCGCAACCCACTCATACGGGCGGCACTGTGTGCCGCATACTCTTCGATGCCTTGTTTCATTGGAGTTGTGCCTTCGGTTGTATGTCCATGGTTCGGTAGCTGACTGCGGCATCTGCCAGTTCGCGGGCGGTTCGATTTCCGTCGAATTTGCTATGCATGAGGAGTTCAGCAACTCTCTGTACTGATGTGCCGAGTTGCCGGATGCGTAGCTGGGCAGGCAGTTCGAAGATCTTCTTCAATTCCTCCGACGCGCCCTCTACTTCTCCCAGGGCGAGTCGTGCAGTGACGATGTCGAGCCGGGCCAGGGCGACGTCACCATAGGAATACGCCTCTGGTGCTCCCTGCTCGTAAAGCGTGATCGCCTCCGCGGCGTGCCGCTCTGCTTGTGCGTAGTTTTCCATGAGCGTGTACGTTCCACCGATGTAAAAGGCTTGTTTCTCGGTCGGGAAGCGCAGCAGTCCACCGAACTGTTCAAGCCCGTCTGCATCCGGCCACTCTTCCCTGGCGTGGCGCAGGACGTCCAGGGAAGAGCGGGCGCGCTGTTGGTCACCAATGCGAGCGGCCGCCCGGGCCTGGATGGCCGCAATCCGAATGCGGGATTCACCGGTCGGGGCGTATGCAAGAGCACTCTGGGTATGAATCAAGGCGGCTTGGGCCTGCGGAGACCACTCGGCGATGAGTGCTGCAGTGCCCCTCACCCACGCGCGGAGGCCATTGTGGTCTGCCCGATCAGCGCATGTCCACGCCGCTCGGATCTGCGCCATTGCGGCCGCTTCATCGCCCAGGTTCTGGCTGGCGTGAGCCAGAAGAAGACAAGTAGTTCCGGTCAGGAAGTACAGCTGGAGCGCTTCGCCAGGCTTCGGCTGTCCACGGAGCAGTGTGAAGAGCTTGCCACGAGTGGCCAGAAGTCGTGTGAAGACGGGTTCGAGGGGGCTGTGTACGTATTCCGTGGCAATCGCTGCGATCTCCTGGTGGATCTCGTTCACTTCCTCGGGCGGGATTGCGCCCGAGGAGTACCGGCTAACGAACTCCAGGGATTCTGCAGCGGCCGCGGCTGCCATTTGACGCAGGTCGCACGGGCCATCACCAGGCGCTGACGAGATTCCGGTTGATGCGTGGCGGCGGGTCTGTGGCAGACCTGGTCTGAGCGACACCGGGGCGCCGAGGGCCTCTAAGAAACGCAGGACCTTCTCGTGTACTTCAAGTCGGGTAGTGCCTCTCTCGAGCTTGGAGATGAAGCCCTGGGTCAGCCCCACGAGTTGGGCAAGGCCGAGCTGTGTCAGCCCGGCCCGCCGGCGCACCTCTTCGCTCAACCGTCCGAACTCACGTTGCTCTATGGCGGACAGGATGTCAGGACTCTCCCAGAAGCCCTCCGGAAGCTGCGGCGGCGACAGGTGTGGCGTGTTCGCCGCCTGCGCCCTGCCGGCCTTGACGCATCCAGCGCACACCTTGCCGCTGTTGTACTGGCTCAGGGGGGTGCCGCATACGCAGCGCCGTCCGGCCGCCATGTCCTGTCGCCTCCTCGAACCTTTGCTCCTGCCCAGTCTTGCCGATGATTCCTGGGCATGGGGTAGTGACTGCCTGATTGTCTACGAAAGACGATCCGGGCGGGCATGTGCCCTCCCGCGGCTGGGCACGACGTACACGCCCTTTCGGTGACCCCGAACCAAATGCTGCGGTCATGGTTTGTCCCAAGTAGCCCGATCTGTCGCACCCTGCGCAGCACCAGTATTCCTACAGGAATGTCGAATATTCATGGAGGAATATTCCTCCATGAATTAGCGAAACTGCACCGCTCGATGCAGACTGGCGAGCGCTGGGAAGTCGACCAGCAGCGTCTCGGATGAATCCTGTTAGGCGCCCTCGCGACCGGAGGCGCCGTGTTCGGAGAGCGGAAACCCAGGGATGCACCTGTTTGGTAGCTTTGGGTTTCAATTCCTGACGGTCAGCCTCCGGGTCCTCTTTCTGTGTGGCCGACTCTCTCCAGTTACTGTTCCCCATCATCTCTGGAAGGAATCACTCTCGTATCCGTCCTCCGACCAGCCTGCAGGAAACTCTGCAGCGTTCTCCCGAAGGCCTTACCGCCCGCAACGCAGTGAGGAGTGAAAGCTGTGCTGATCCAACATCTGGCGGGTTTGCATGGCCGAACTGGAATCGTTGCAATCTGCGAGTCGCGAAATTTCGCAACTGTCGCTCCGCGGAATCGAGCCAGCATGCACGCCTCGGCTGCCGCCTGGCGTCACCACGCTCTGGGGGAAAGATGACAGCAGGAGGCATATCGGTGACTGCTACAAAGTCGCCTTCACCGACCAATCAGTCCGCAGGTGTGATTCCTTCCGTCATCATTTCTGATTCCGTGCGCCTGAGCGAAGGGCGGGCTATCCGAATGGCTCGGCAGACTGTGCGTGGAATCCTCGAAACGGGCGCGTACCCAGTTGGGTCAGACGAGGTCCGGGGTGTGGTTATGCTGCTGCGCGGGCACATTATGGAGCTGACGCATGCCCTGTTCCTCGTGGGGAAGGAGCCGGGGCACGAACGGATTGGCATCGCTCGTGAATTGAGCGGGCAGGAGACTCCCAGTGATCTCTCAGAAGCCCGAGCTCATATCGACGCGCTCTCAAACGCTACGCAGCACCTCCTTGAGTTACTCGCCCCGGCCGACACCCTCATTGCGGACGAATCCAGGCACGGAGATCTCGCAGCAGGAGGTGCACAATGACCCCCGCTCTTTACGTCAAGTCTTTCCTGGAAGGCAGTTTTGTCGCGCCGCTGTCGCCCGCCCGGGGTCTGCCACCGGTGTGGGGCCGTCTCGACCAGTTGTGGCACAGGGCGGTAGCGGGGTCGCCACAACGGTGCTTGTCCATCCACACCGGCCTCAGGCTCACGCTGACTGCCGCAGCACAACCAGGTTGTGGGCAGCCGCGCGGTGTCCGCGGACGTGAATTTGGAGGGGGCATCGTCCACGGGGGTGCGGCACAGTACGTGCTGTCTGCCCTGCGAGTGCTACGCGGCCATCTCGGTCCGGAGTTGCGCGAGGGCTTGTGTGGCTGCGCTGCTGACATCGGCCAGGGCGTGGCCGCCAGCGCGGATGATGCGTTGCAGTTGGTGCGGCAGTCGTTGGGCCTGTGCCTGGGATACGGCTTGGGTGAGCAGTTCTGTGGCGCCGCGTGTGTCTCCGCCCAGGAGACGGACCTTGCCGTTGGTGGTGAGTTCGATGACGCGCCACTGGGGTGCGACGGCCATGGTCGGTGCGGGTGTTTCTTGTTCAGCTCGGAGTATGGCTGTGCTCGCGCGGCCGGTGCCGATCAGGCCCCGAAGCTCGATTTCGTGAAGAGCCACCGGGTTGACGAGGCTTGTGTGGTCGACCGCGTCGAGAAGGGCCTTTGCTTCCTGGATGGCGCGGTCGAAGAGGAGGGCGTTGCCGAGGGCGCCGGCTGCGCGGGCGAGGAGGGGCAGGACTGCTGCGCGGCTCTTTGGGTTGGGAGCAAGGGACGCGGCGGAGACAAGGCGGTTGACGGCAGCGCCGATGAGTCCCGCTTTGCGCAGTTCGTTTCCGTGCATGCGCAGTGCGGTGGTGGTCAGTGTGGGGTCGTCGAGGAAGCTCACGACGTTGAGGCTCTTGGCGGTCCAGTGAGCGGCGGTGGCGAGGCGTTCTTCGGGCAGGACGTTGCCCAGGGCGGTGCCGAGTCCGAGCCGGGCGTCGGCGAGGAGGCGAAGTGCCTCGCGTTCTGTGTGTCCGTCTCGCGCGCGGGCTTCGAGCCTGGCGACGAGCGGCCAGAGTTCGGTGACGGCTTCCGAAGCGTGTCCGGTCTGTCGGGCGATCTCGGCGAGACGCACGGTGGACTGGCCGAACTGGACCATGGCCCGGAAGTCGGTGTCGGCGGGGTCGGTGACGCCCAGGGCGTGCGGCGGCAGGGCGAGCCGGTCAGCGATGTGCCGCAGAGCGGCGACATCGGTGAGTCGGCGCTTGCCGAGCTCGATCGCGGAAACGTAGGTCTTGTCGTAGCCGAGCAGGGCGCCGGTCTCCGCCTGGCTCTGGCCGTGCACGCGGCGGTGGAAGCGGATGATTGCCGCGAGGTCTCGGGTGGCGAGAACCGTCTGGGCTTCTGGTGTGGCCCAGCGCCATGCGGCGTGGTGGAAGGACGGTCGCAGGGCTTGCGCACTGTTGGTGCCGTGCCTGGTCATGCCCGGCTACCTCTTCTTCCGGGCGGCGTACACGGCGGCGATGGACCGCTTGTAGCCGTCCGGCATGGTCAGTGTGGGTACTTCGTGCTCGGCGAAGAGTCCGGCGCGGGAGTGCTCGTGGCTGACGGTCGGGGGCGTGTCCGGTGTGAGGACCGTGCAGTCGTAGGTGACGATCAGGACCCGACGCCCGGGGAGCGGCTCGTAGATCCAGGTGTCGAGGAGGGTGCCGGCTTTGACGGCCCAGCCGGTTTCCTCCCGCAGTTCTCGCTCCACGGTTTCTTCGAGGCTGTGGTCGGCTGGGTTCGATCCGGACGGAGGGCCGATCTCCAGGCGTCCGCCGGGCAGTTCCCACTCCTGGCGCTCGTTGTGCAGCAGAAGGACACGCGACTGGTGGTCCAGGGCCACGGCCTTGACCGAGACCGGCCACAGCGACGGTTGATACGACATGCAGTTTCCCAGGGTGCGACGGGTGGACCAGGCCCCCGGACCGTAGCAGCCGGCCACCGCCCTCGGGCTTCCAGCCCGAATTGTCCGGGTCGACAATCTGTCGCTTTACCAGGTGCCCGCGCTCTTCGCACCCTGGTCGAAACGCGTCCGATTCACAGAGGAGCACATCCATCCATGTTGACGTGTGCCCGAACTGCCGGAATTCAAAGCCGTACTACCCAGCCGCAGATAGGCGATGCCGACGGGCGGATCGCCGAGCAGGTACGCGAGCATGGTCTGGTGATGGTGGGCGGGCTGGGATCCCGGGCGTCGGTCCTCGCGTTCGCCCGGCGGGTCATGACGCTGGTGCCACATCGTCACAGCGACCTGGACGTCCTCACCACGATTTGTGACATCGGACGGGATTCTCGGCGGCCTGGGCTGGCGGGTCTCGGTACCGGCGAACTGCATGCCCACACCGAGGGATCGAGCGTTCCGGAGCCGCCGCGGCTCATGCTTCTGGTCTGTCTCCGGCGCCCGGCGCGCGGTGGCGAGGTGTTCCTCACCGACGGGCAGGCCGTTCACGATCACCTGGCCGCCACGGTCCCGGAGGCCGTGGAACTCTTGAGCCGGCCCGGGACCGCGTTCTACGGCGACGGCGGCGGACGCCCCAGCCAGGTGTTCACCCGTCACCCGGGCGGCCGGACGTCGATCCGCTACCGGCAGGACGATCTTGCCCAGTTCAGTCCTGTGGTGGGTCGCTTCCTGCCTGGCCTGAGAGCGGCCATCACAGCCAACCAGCGAACCATCACGCTGTCGCCGGGGCAGGGCTACCTCATCGACAATCACCGCTACCTCCACGCCCGTGCAGCATTCAGCGGCCCACGATTGTGTGTGCGCGCCCTGGGAAGGCCGCTGTTTTCCCTCCAGCCCGGATTCCGTACCGATCGGGCCGAAAGCGTCGCCGCGGTCCTGGCCCTTGCCGGGGGTTCGTCGGCACGGTGCTCACCTCCGGTCCTGGATGTCACCGAGACGCCCGTATCGCAGATGGGTTCCCTGTCCAGCGGCGGCGACGGCGACGGCAGGAGTACGCCATGAAGGCGGTTGCGAGCTGGCCTCCCATGGCTTCGGATATGGGGGCCGTGGTCGAGGCATATGAGCGGGTTCTGTGTTGGCCCCTGCTCGTCGAAACGACGCTCCTTTCGTGGGACCGTGCTGCCGCCGGGCTGAGGAAAAGTCCGGGCAGCCTGCTGAGCACGACCTGTTCCGCCATGGATACCGTGACGGTTCCGCGCGAGGTCGGTCTGGAGACCATGGTTTTGCTCGGACGACGGGACATGGGGCCGGTGCCCTGTCTGATCTCGCCTCAGGACCAGGCCACTCTCCTGATCCGGGCCGGGACCGGCAACGCATTTGCCGGGATGGAGAACATCCGGGTCGAATCCGGGGCAGGGGAACGTCTGATCCTTCCGCCCTCATCCGGCTGGCGATGGGACACCCCTCCGTGGGACGCCCGCACCCGGGCCCCTTGTCCGCTGCTCGATGGCACCGAACTCGTCGGGTGCGTACGTGACGCACTGCGGCTGTTCAGCGGCTGTATGCCGTAGCCCCTCAGACCGGTCACCGGGGCTGGTGCGTGGCGGTCCGTACGCCGTCCCCCGTGGGTTGCGGCCCAGCCTCACCGGCCCCGGTGGCCCTCTTCTTCCTTCTTTTTACGTTCCGTTGAGGATGCCCATGTCATGTCGTTCCTGGCTCTTCGCCGGGCACGGGCGAAACCGTCGGCCGGCCGTCGGCGCAGGGCGCGCCGCCGTGTGGGCCGTGGCCGTTGCCCCGCAGGGGTCTCTCGGCGTCCACCCGCGCACGGACTCGTGGGGGCAGCGCGTGCGGGACCGAGCTGCGCGCATTATCAGCCTGGTGCACGATCGGTTCCTCGACAGGAACGTGCCGAGTCCTGTCGTCCGGTCCGCAGTCGTGTGCGCCAGAGAGACCATCGCCTTGGTTCTCGATGAGGAAGCCCCCGTTCCGGAGACGCAACGGGACGTACAGGACCTCCGGCTCCGGTTGCGCGGCCACCTCATGCAACTCGGTGCCCGGGGGCCGCGGACGGGACCATGGGCTCAGGCATTGGACGAGGCGCGGCAGCTGGCCGAGCAGGCGCCGCCGTTGGACGACTTCCTGGGGTCGCGCGTCCATCTGCGGCAGCTGGCCCTCCGGGTGCGGGCGCTGCTTGCCGAGATGGGCGATCCGGAGCCCGTGCCGGAGCTGCTGGGCTCCGGTCAGGAAGCGGCGGCAAGCACGCCGACCCCACTCGATTCCTTGTTCGGTGCCACGGCCGCCCGGTGGCGGCAGTGACCGTCTTTTTCCGACGGGCCTATCCCGTCCTGGCCGGAGAGCTGATGACTCCCCTGACGGTGCAGTACGGCGAGGCTCCCCGCTCGCCCGTCCTCCCGGACGTGTTCGATGTGGTCCGGGTCGGTCTCGGCTTGGGTCTGCGCGCGGTGGACCACCTTGCCGAGACCAAGCGGGCGGCCGGTCCGTTTCTGCGCTGCCGCCTGCACAGCGTGCTGCTGATTCCGGTCGATTTCGGTTCTGCTGACAGGTGGCGCGCCCCGCATTCCGAGTGCAGCCGCCACACCACGGTCGAGACCATCAGGTGCGGGCAGGGCTACGACCCGGCCTGTCAGTCGCGTGTCTGGGTAGAGCCGCTTGGCCTCAAAACCTGCGCGGTAACCGACTCGGTGGCATTGCACGACGTGCTCAGTCTGCAGCGGTCGCGCCTGGCCCGCGGCGCGTGGCAGTCTCCGGTGCGGGAGCCGAGCCGTGTCTGATCAGCGCATCCGGGTGCCTCTTGCCCTCACGCCGCTTCCCGAGCGGCTGGCCGTCCCCGTTCACCCCTTCGTTCAGGTTCCTGACAATACGAGAGAGTCATGACCTCCCAGATACTCGCCGTCGGTGCTGTCTGCGCACTGACGTTCGCCGTCATCGCCTCGGTGACAGTTGTCCGGTCACGCCGTCGGATACGCCATATGCGCCAGGCTCAGGGGGACCTGGAGAGCCGGCTTCAGCAGGCCTGCGCGGACCGGGACCACGCCGTGCACGAATTCGCACGTGAATGGGTGCGTGCGTTGACGGAAACGGTGACGGCCGGCGGCTCTCCCGACACCGCAGAGTTCCCTGTCGAGAGCCGCCTGGCCGGCACCCACTTCGTCCGGCACCTGGCGTCGGCGGGCGACGCTGTCGCTGCGGCTCTCACGAAGATGAAGGACCAGGGCGCTGCGCAGGCCCGGGATGAGGCTCAGCGCGAGGCGCAGGAGGCAACTGCGGCGACGGTCCGAGCGGTTGCCGAGGCGCTGCAGAGTCCTTGCCAGACGCTGATCAAAAAGATCGACGAGGGTCTGGTGAGGCACAGGCACGACCAGGCGTTCGCAACTCTGTCGGAGATCGATCACGAGGCTCACTTGATGAGCCGTGTGGCGGCATCGTTCAGCGTGTTGTCCGGGGGGACTCCGGGGCGGCGCTGGAAGCCGAACTCCTCGACTGAGGTGGTTCGTGGGGCGATGGGCAGTATCCGTCACCACGAGCGGGTGCGGTACCAGCAGCTGGATCACCGGGCGGTGAAGGAGCGGGAGATGCAGCCCGTCGTGCACGCGCTGGCCGAACTGCTCGACAACGCGACCAAGTTCAGCAATCCGATATCGCCGGTGGACGTGAGCTTCGACGAGAACTTCTCCGGTGTCACGGTCATCATCAGTGATGCGGGCGTGCGTATGAACAAGGAGCAGCAGGACGAGGCCCGCAAGGCGCTGTCCGGGGAAGCGGTGAATCTGCACGAACTCGGCCCGCGTCCCAAGATCGGATTCTGGACCGTGGGTGCGCTCGGACGCCGTTATGGGTTTACGGCTCATCTTGACGGTTCGAGCCCGTGGGGCGGAATGCGGGCGATGCTGTTCCTTCCTGACAGCGTCTTGACGACGGTCGAGCCCCCGGCCTCCTCGGTGATGCCGCGCCCTGTCGTGGTGAGCGTTCCGGCTGGTCCTGAGCCCGGACAGTGCACTGCTGCGGCTACTTCCTCAGGACTGCCACGGCGGCGGCGGGTCGACGCCCCTGAGCCCTCGGCGGCGGATGAGAGCGCCTCAAAGGCTGTTCCTCAGCTGTCCGGCAGGCCGGGAAGAGCCAGTGTCGCCACCGACTGGTACGCGAGTACGCGCCGTGCACGTCAAACCCTTGATTCTCAGTCCCCCGCCGATTCTGGTTTCGACGCGAAAAGTGAGTGATCTCGATGACGACTGTCAGCACCTCCTCCGCCCGCCAGCAGCTCTCGTGGATGCTTGATCAGATCAAGAACCTGAACGGTGTCAGCTACGTCCTCGTGCTGAGTAGCGATGGTTTGCCGATTGCCCAGTGCACGGACCTCGACAAGGACACCGCGGATTCGTTTGCCGCGGCCGCGGCCGGATACTGCTCGATCGGCAAGGCGCTCGGCAAGTTCGGTGGCGGGCCGATGCGGCAGTGCATGGGGGAGTACGAGAACGCCGTGGTCCTGGGGACATCGGTGGCGGAGAACTCGCTGCTGATCGTGCAGTGCACGCACGACGCCGACATCTCCGTCGTCGCCGGTGCGATGGAGTCGATGGCGCCGAACATGGCGGAGCATCTGGCTTCGAAGGCGCGCAGTGGGGGCTCCGCCGGCGCGGCGCTCAGTTTCGGTACGGCCGGGCAGTCATGACAGGTCCAGCCGCCGGGGGCGGCGGGCTGGTGAGGCCGTACGTCCGCACGCGGGGACTCACCAGCCCGTCACATGACGAACTCCGCCTGGAATCCCTGGTCACGGCGGCCGCCAACCGGCCGGACGCCGGTGGCCTGACCCCCGACGAGAGGGCGGTGCTGGACCTGTGCCGCCCAAGCGAGGCTCTGAGTGTGTCGGAGATCGCCGCCTATCTCGGCCAGCCACCGACCCTGGTCAAGATCCTCGTCTCCGGCCTCGCGGACCACGGCCACGTCGCCGCCTTTACGCCCCCTGCCACGTCCGAAGTCACCGTTCTGGAAAGGGTCCTTCATGGTCTCCGCGCTCTCCCTGCCTGACAGAGCGTACGTCCCCGCCTCCGCGACCCCGATCAAGGTGTTGATCGCCGGTCATTTCGGGGTCGGTAAGACAACGTTCGTCGGCAGCGTCTCGGAGATCGACCCGCTGCATACCGAGGAGCGCATCACCACCGCCAGTATCGGGGTGGACGACCTCACGGGCCGCGGCCTGAAGACGACCACCACGGTCGCGATGGACTTCGGCCGCATCACTCTGCCGGGCGACGAGTTCGCCCTGTACCTCTTCGGTCTCTCGGGGCAGGCGCGGTTCCTTCCGGTCACGGAGAGCCTGATGCAGGGGGCTAAGGGCGCTGTACTCATCGCCGACACCCGCACTTTGGACAGTTCGTTCCCGGTGGCGAACTACCTGGAAAAACGCCGTGTTCCATACGCGGTGGCGCTGAACCAGTTCGATGGCGCCCACCGGTACGAACTTCCCGAGGTGCGGGCCGCCTTCGACCTGAAGCCGGAGACGCCATTGGTCCGGTGCGACGCCCGCGACACCTCCAGCTGCAAAAACACGCTGATCACCCTGTTCGAGTACCTCATTTCCCTCACGACTCCGGAGCATTCGTGAACGTCCACCCCGTCCCGGCGCCGGGAGAACGCCGCCGGTTCCCGATGTACACCGAGGCCTTCGCCGCCGATCCGCATGCCGCGTACCGGTGGCTGCGGGGCGAATACGGGGCGCTGGTCCCTGTCGAGCTGTACCCCGGGATCAACGCGACCCTGGTGGTCGACCATGCGATGGCGGTGAGAATTCTCAACGACCCGGTCAACTTCCCCGCCGACCCGCGGCAGTGGCAGCGGTCGGTGCCGCCGGACTGCCCCATCCTTCCGATGGTCGGGTACCGGGAAAACGCCCTGCGCAGCGCGGGCCGCGAGCACGCCCGGTACAGGGCCTCGAACGTGGACGCTCTGAGCGGGGTCTCGCTGCACGAGATGGAGCGGACGGTACGGAGGGCTGCGCGGCAGGCCATCAGCAGTTTCTGCGCGCGGGGGGAAGCCGACTTCCTGCACGAGTTCGCCAAGCCGGTGGTCCTCAACTCGATCAGTACCACAGCAGGCGCCCCGAAGCCCCTGGCCGCCAGGATCGGCACCACCATGAAGGCGGTTTTCGAGGGCGGATCCGATGCCGAACGGGCCAACACCCTTCTCATGGCAGCGCTGCAGGATCTCATCGACCTCAAGCGCGCCCAGCCGGGTGACGACCTTGTCACCCGGCTGATCCAGCACAAGTCCGCGCTCACTGACCCGGAGCTCGCCCAGCAGCTGGTTACCGTGTTCGGCGCCGGCTATGAACCCACGACAAACACCATCGCCAATACCGAGCTGAGGATCCAGACCAGCACCAGGGTCATGGACGGTGTCTCCAGCGGCGCCCTGAGTATCCGGGAAGCCCTGGACGAGGGGCTCTACAACGACCCGCCGATGGCGAACTACTGCTTCTCCTATCCCCCGCAGCCGGTGGTGCTGGACCACCAGGTGCTGCTCGCGCATCAGCCGGTCGTGATCAGCCTGGCAGCCTGCAACAACGACCCCACGTTCGGCAATCTGGACCAGAGGCTCGGGAACCGGGCGCATCTCGCCTTCAGCGCAGGCCCTCACACCTGCCCCGCTGCGGACATGTCCATGGTCATTGCCCAGGCAGCCCTCGAAGAGGTCACAGAGGCGCTGCCGGACATGCGGCTCGCCATCAGTCCGGACCACGTCCGCTGGCGGCCCGGCCCGTTCCACCGGGCCCTGGCCGCACTGCCCGTGGTTTTCACACCAACAGCACCCCTGACCAACTGAGCACACGGAGGAGAACCGCATGGACAGCAGCGTTTTCGCACTGAACCCCCAGGCGCCCGACCGTACCGGCGAGGACGCCGAGCTCAGGGCCTGCGGCCCGCTCACCCGCGTCGACGTCCTCGGCGTCAAGGCCTGGGCCGTCACCGACCCCGACCTGCTACGCACACTGCTCACCGATCCCCGGGTCTCGAAGGACGCGCGAGCACACTGCCCCGACTTCGAGCACGTGGTCGAAACGTGGCCGCTGCATCTGTGGATCAGCGTGGAGAACATGTTCACCGCGTACGGGCCGGAGCACCGTCGGCTGCGCGGCCTGGCCCAGGCCGCGTTCACGCGTCGGCGCACGCGCGAGATGATCCCCGCGATCGAGGCGATCGCCGTCCAGCTCCTCGACGAGCTCGATGAGCTGGACGCCAATGGCGCCGGGGAACCGGTCGATCTGGTCGCGACGTTCGCCCGTCGCCTGCCCATCCTCGTCATCTGTCGGCTCATGGGGCTGCCCGAACCGGAGCACGACCGGCTCCGGCGGGTCGCCGATGTGGTCTTCTCGACTTCTCACAGCCAGCAGGAGCAGAAGGACAACGCCGCTGAGCTCTACCGTCTTCTCGCCAGCCTTGTCGGGCTCAAGCGCACAACCCCGGGAGACGACCTGACCAGTGCTCTCGTTGCTGCCCGCGACGACGAGGGCAAAGCACTGAGCGAGCGGGAACTCATCGACACCCTGCTGCTGATGATCACCGCCGGTTTCGAGACCACGGTCGGGCTCATCACCAACGCCATCCACAACCTCCTCACTCACCCCGACCAGCTCGACCTCGTCATCCACGAGGAACGCGCCACCTGGGGCGACGTCGTCGAGGAGACACTGCGCCGGGACGCGCCCATCGCCAACCTGCCCATGCGGTACGCGGTGCAGGACATCACCCTGCCCGACGGCACCGTCATCGCAGCCGGTGAAGCGATCCTCGCGTCGTATGCGGCAGCCGGCCGCGACCGCGGCACCTACGGCCAGGGCGCCGACGAGTTCGACCTCCTGCGCAGGCAGAGGGACCATCTCGCCTTCGGGCACGGGGCACACCTGTGTCTGGGAGCACCACTCGCGCGCGCCGAAGGGGCGATCGCCCTCGCGAAGTTCTTCGCCCGCTACCCCGACGCCCGTCTGGCCGACACCCATGGACGCAATCCCGTGCCCAGCTTCATCACGAACACCTCCAGCCGCCTCCCGGTCGTCCTCAAACCCCGCCCCTGAGGGGGCCTCACGGTGAACACACTCACCGCTCCCGTCAGCACCACTTCGCCCGCCGAGACACCGATGGGCAGCCACGTTCCGCTCACAGCGTCCAGCGCAAGACTTACGCAGTGGCTGCTCGGCAGCCGACACCACCATCACCCTGCCGACCGGATACTCGGCCAGCGCCTCCTGCGTGCGGCGCCCTGGGTCGGGCAGGCCGTCGAGCTCAATCACCTGTACGCACACCAGACGGTATCGATGCTCCGCGAGTGCGGCATCAGGCAGTTCGTCGACCTGGGCAGCGGACTACCGAGCGACAACCCCCACTTCCCGTCCACGGCCGTGTCCGCCGGCCCGGACTCCACGGTCATCCACGTCGACGCTGACCCGTACGTCATCGAGCACGGGCCCCAGCTCCTGGAAACCCCGGCCCGGCACCGCTTCGTACACGCAGACCTGCGCCGGGACATGCTCCGCGTCCTGCGCGACCTGCCCCTGCACGGTCTGGACCCGGGCCGGCCCACAGCACTGCTGCTCCACAACGTCCTGCCCTGGATCACCGACGACGCGGACGCCCACGCCATCGTGAAAACGACCCTTGACTGGGCGCCGCCCGGCAGCGTCCTCTCGCTCACCCACCTCACCGCCGACCTGCGCCGTACCGGATCAGCCGCAGCAGCACTGTGTCTCGACACAGCGGGGCTGCCCGTACGCCTGCGGACCGCCGAACAAATACGCGATCTGATCGAGGACCAGCCTCAGCCCTGGCGTGTTCGCGCCCCTGGCATCGTCCCGGTCGGCCTGTATCACCCGAGACAGTGCCGTGCGCCGGTCCCGATCGGCGACAGCGGCGCCTACGCGGTCATCGCGATCCATCCACAGCCCGCGCATCGCTGACCGCCCCAGCCAGCCGTGTCCGCAAGGACGGGTGCTCCTCGCGGACACGGCCTCTCCGGCCGGCTTCGCCACACGGCGAAGCCGGCCCCGCCCCCGCGCCGGAAACATCCATGAACTGGCTCCCAGGCGCTGAGCAGTCCTACGCCTACGCAGCCGTCATGCTCCACCCGGAGCGTGTGTGAGTACCGTCCGCCCTCAAACCACCGATGATGCCGACCAGATGACACCCAAGCTCACGCCATGCGCGAAGTAGCAGGTGTCGGCTGCGGCTGTCGAAGGTTCGTCCAGCGGATGAACCCGCCGTTCTTCTCCCGCCAGTCCCAGGCCTACGCCGCCACCGCACTGCATCAGGAATCCGTGTGACCACACCCCTTTCACCCACCGCCGATTCTGCCCGGTCCAACGACATGCGCTGCGCCGCACGGGAAGAGGCCGGTCCGTCGAGGAGCGATGTTCTGCTGCGCTGGTTCGGCCCTCGCCGCGACCGCGAAGCTGTACGGGCTCAGCAACCCACGGACCTGGGCTTCACGCTGGCAGCAGCCGCGGCGTACTGGGTTCCCCGGTGACGTCTCCCGCACCTGTCCGGCCTCGTGCCAGCGGATTTCCATAGCCGCGAAAGCCAGCCTCAGCGCCTCGGGAACACGTCCGGGGCCGACGCCCGTATTTCCATTGCCAACCGAGCCTGTGATCTGACGACAGGGACAGCCGTGACCACCCCGATCATCTTGCGTACGCCAGCGGACGGATGCCCGCATACGCCTGCCTGCCCCGGCCCGCAGGCCGCCGACCGTGCCGCCGCACGGACCAGACGCCACTGCCCGGAACAGGGCTGGACCCTCCTGTGCAATGGCGTACTTTTGTTCGAGGATACGGGTGCGCTGCTGCCGTCCGGCCATCTCGTGGGCCCGCGCCGGTCTCCTACCAGTGCTGAGCAGGGTGCCGCATGACGCACGTTGCCGTCGCCGTCACTGACGAGACAGCCACTCATGGGACACTGCGCCACCAGACAGAACACCTCGTGATGCAGATCGTGCCGCTGGTGCAGGCAACGACAGGCCTCGCCTTGCCGGCCCGGGTCACCTTCCGGATCGTCACGCCGCAGACGTGGCAGGCCGAACACCAGGAACTGATCCGCCGGGAGCTCGGACAGTGGCGCGCGCGGCAACCGTGGCGGGATCTTACGGCCGCTGCCCGGAGGGAAGCAGTCGCACGGGTGGCGTTCCGGCGCCAGGCACCGCTGCTGCGCAACGTGGTACCGGCCGAAACGCTGCGCAAGCCCGCTCTGCTGTCCGAGACCCTCCTCATTCCGGAAGGACTGGAACACGCCGGAGTAGCCGCAGACGAGCAGCACCTCGTCCGGGTTCTTGCACATGAGCTGGTGCACCAGGCACAGAACCTGGCCTCGGCGCACCGGGCCTTCTGGGCCGGGTCCGCTGGGTACGGCACTGCGGTGACGGTGGTAGAGGAAGGGCACGCCCGCTGGGCGGACCGGAGGATTACCGGCGCCCGGTTCGGTACTCCTGTCAGTCCCGGTTCTGCTCGCCCCTCCGACCACTATCTCCGGGTGGTCCAGGACACTGGCGTCGCCCAGATGCACCAGGAACTGCTCGTCTTGCAGGACGCCGGATGCCGCATGGTGGAGGAGGCAGTACGGGCGCTGGGAACCGACCGCATCAACGAGGTGTGGTCGCAACGGCTTCTGCTCCCGACGGAACAGGAAATCGGTGACCCGGACTTGTGGGTCACCCGCATCAAACAGCTGGGAACCGTTTCATGAGCGCCCGCCGCGTGTTCGGCCTGCCCGATCCTCCCATCCTGCGCCTGATCGCGGGCATCTACGTGCGTGATCTCCGGGAAGCCAAAGGGCTGCCTCTCGCTGACGCCTGCCGCCTGCCGCCTGCCGCCTGATGGAATGGCCGATCTCGATGCTGCGCCATATCGAGTCGGCAGGCCGCGCACTGTCCGACAGTGAGGCCACAGACCTTCTCTCCCGGTACGGGGTCGTCTCCCACGAAGAGCTTGCCGGCTTTGCCGCTTTCGTCGGTGAGTGCGGCACGCCGCGTTCCGCGTACAGGATGGTCGACGAGCACCACGGGTGGCTGAACCGCCTCGCGGCTCTGGAGCACCAGGCTCGTGAGGCTCGTGTCTACAGCCAGACGCTGATCCCGCGGTTCCTGCGGACCTCCGAATACGACGCTGCCTGTCCCTGCCCATCCACCGCCGGGGCCCCGGTCACCCGCCCCCCGGTGGGTGCGGAGCACGCCACGGTGTTGCTGGAGTCAACGGTTCTGTCCCGTCCAGTGGGCGGACGACACATTCTCGCGGACCAGTTGCACCGCCTCCTGCAGATCGCAGACCGGGGCCTGGTCCACATACGGATCGTCCCGGTGAACGCTCAGATCTACGCACCAGCCGCTCCTCTCACCGCCCTCGTACTGCCCGGCGATGTGATCGTGTGTGCGAGCGAGGACGGCGACCGCATCACCTATCGCACGGGCCCGGCCGAGACCGCCGGTATGCGGCAGTTCCTGAGACGGGCCGCCGCCGCGGCGCTGCCGGACCGCGCATCACGCGGCCTGCTGGAGCAGGCCCGTGACGCAGCGGCCGCCGGAAAACTGCCCGCATGCCTGTGACCGCACAGCGCCACACCGAAGAAGCACCTGATCCGGCTTGCGGACGTCGGACCGCGAGTCGGATCGCCCCGACCAGCACCCGCACTGCGGTGGCACAGCTGGTCCCAACCTCCGCCGCCGGGACACTCCCGACCATCACAGTCCACCAACCAGGAATCACGATGACCGCTCCCTCGACCACCACCTCTTTGACCGCCGAACAGAAGGAAGCCGCCGCACCTTTCGTCTACGGTGCGACCGACGAGGCCATCGCCGCCCAGCTCCACCTGTCCGTGGAAGGTGTCACCAGCCGCCTCAAGGCTCTACGCGCGAGACTCAACTGCAAGGGCGCCTCCCGGCCCGTCGTCGTACACGCCTTGCTCACCGCCCGGCACGTCGCCCCGCCTCGATGCAACCGTGCAGTCCCGGACTTCACCGAGGAGGAGCTACGGCTCCTGCGGGCGGTCGCAGAGCACAGCGTCAACACGGACATCGGCCGCGCCATCGGTATGCCAGCCTCGCGCGTTTGGGCGCACATCGACGCGCTCGTGGCAAAGGCGTGTGCCGACAACCCCGCCCACATGGTGGGCCTGGGCCACACGTGGGGCCTCCTCGATACCACCGTGGGCTCCCCTTCTGCAGCCGTTGCGCCCGTGACGGAACCATCCCGATGACCGGGAGCAACATGCGCACCACACCGGTGTACGTCGTACGCCCGATCGCCACCGACGCCGCACGCGCCGAAGCGTCCGCCTTTGCCGAGGACTACGCCCGGGCACTTGCGGAACAGGGCATCAACGTGTCTGCCCGCCCCATCACCAGCTCTCCGGGCGGCCAGGCACTGGGCGTGTACGAGGATGACGTCCTCGTCGGCGCCCTGGTCATGTACCCGCACGCCGATATGCGGCACTGGGGTGTGGACGGCAGGGAACCCGGACTTTTTGTCTCGCTCGACCACACGGCAGACGGCCAGGTGGGACAGGCGATCACCTTGTGGCTCGCCGACTACGCGGCCAGCGCCGACGGCACGAAATGGGTCTGGTGCGAAGTGCCGACTGCGGCCGGCGACGCACACCACCGACTGGCGCACCTGGGCGACTTCGGGTGGGAATGCCTGCGCCCGGGCTGCGGCCGGGACAGCAGCCCCGTTGCCCGCCTCCGTCTCCGGGCCCGTAGCCTGCCGGGAATCGCCGCAGTAATCTCCGCGCCCTACCTCTCGGCTGGCAGGGCAGTGAGCGCCTGATGCCAACGCCTGCGCCTGCCCCGAAACCTCCGGCCCCGCGTCCTGCAACCGCCCCCGACCGAACCGATCCGGGGCGTGCGGCCGCGCGGACTGTACAACGTGCTGCACACATCCATGTGGGAGATGTCCGATGACCGCGTGGGCTCACCCCGTAGTACCGGCCATTGGCGCCTACCTCAGGGACGCGAGGAAGCGCCGGTACATGCTCCCCTGCCAGCCTGCCGGAGTGCTCTGCGTGCCCGAGGAGGACATCGAGGCGATGGAGGCCGGGCACATCCCCTTCACCCCCTCGGACGTCGGCCCGCTGTGCCGTCTGTACAAGTGCGATGACGACGCCGACGCGTTGAGGGGACTGCTCGGCGCTGCCAGGTACTGGGCGGACGACGTCACGGACACGGCGCCCGGACATCACCGGCGTCTGACGGGCTGTGCCCGGCAGGCGGAGGAGATGCTGTGGCTCGCGGCCGACCGGCTCCCGCCCTTCGTGCAGACCCCCGCCTACGCCGCCGCGGCCGGCAGCCAGTACGGCGGCCTTCCCGGCGTTCCGCTGCCGCTCCCGGCCAGGTCACGGCTCCTGCTGGACGAACACGTCCTGCTCACCGAGGATTTCAGCCCTGAAGTGATGGTTTCGCAGCTCAAGCACCTGCTCGGTCAGAAAGCCTGCGAGGTACGGGTGGTGCCGGGACGGGTCCAGAGAGGGTTGGGCCCGGTGGTGGTGCTGAGGATGGCTGCGGCGCATGTGCTCGCCGTCCCGTCTCCTCACGGTGTTGGGTACCGGCCGGATGGGCAGCCGCCCCGGGGCGTCGTTGACGCATGGAATTCCACCACGCCCGGAGCATCCCAGTATTTGCTGCAAAGGGCGGTACAGCAGCATGCCCGTCGTCAGGGCGCCGCCGCGGCGCCGGAGACCGGACACCCGGGGCCGCCGCTCGGCCCATCCTCGGGCGGCATGGACACAGCTGAGGTCTCCGACGGCCGCCGTTCACTCCCGAACCTCTCGCCTCACCTGCCCCAGTGATGCTGTCCGGCTTCCGCCCACCCGCAAGTCTCTGTTGTTCTTCACGCAAGCACCGAAAGACCACGACATGACACTTCCCAGTCAGTCGGAGCGGCACCACGGCGGCCCCCCAGTCGCCGCGTCCGTCGACACCGCCGACTGCGGCGTCGAGGACCTCCTGATCGGCATCAGGGATCTCCTCAGACGCTCGGACCGCGCACAGCTGGTGAATGCCCGCACCGCCCCTCCGGTCCGCATCTACGTCGCCAAGGTGGTGGACAGGGAGTGCTGCCTGGCCCTGCGACTGACGCGGGCCGCGGCGCCTGACAGCCGGACAGTCCTCGTCGTGGAGTCCATGGGGGTGCACGCCCTCACCGCCGTGGCACCGCTCGGCGTCTCAGCCGTGCTCCTGCACGCCGAAGCCACGCGTGTGGCCGATGCGGTGGCAACCGTCGCCGCAGGCGGACACCGTCTGCCAGCCAGCCTCCGGAACCAGCTCTTCGAAGTCGCTGGGCGTGCGCATCCGCTCGGCCGCCCCGGCGACCTGATGTCCCCTCACGAGGCCGACGTTCTACGGCTTGTCGCGCAGGGCGGCACGGCCGCGGATGTGGCACGTGCCGGCTACGCGACCGAGCACGGCGCCCTCACCATGCTCAGCAGGCTCGCGACCCGGCTGGGCGTGGAGTCACGCGCCGGCCTTGTCAGCTACGCATACCGTCACCACCTTGTCTGACGCCCCGGCCCACCAGCCACTAATGACCCCGACAGGCCCCGAACGGGAGCCATCGTCAAGAAGGGACAGACCCATGCATGAGCCTCTGAATTCGGCGATCCTCAAGGCGGTCCAGAGAACCCTCGGTCATGCCCCGCCGTTCACCACTGACAGAACTGGAAGGCGTCGAGGACCTGCATATCAGCAGCAACGCAGGCTTGGCAGGCCTGGACGCGTTTCCGTCGCTCGACCTGCTCATCCTTGTGGCCTGCGACCCGGTGAATACGGCGCAGTTGTCTCGCTGCAAGTCCCTGTCTACCTTGGAAGCGCGCCTGACAGGAATGTCGGGGCTCGAAGGCCTGGTGGGACTCAACCTTTTGAGTTGCTATGTTCCTCAGAATTGCATCCGCGACATCGGCCCGCTCATGAGAATCGAGCGACTGCGGAACCTGGACGTGACCGGGAACCCTCTCTCCGAACACACCTACAACGTGCTGATTCCGGAGCTTCGTAAGAGGGGATGCCGGGTCATCATGTCGGAGAGGTTCGAGTGGGGGATCACGTGCCGCTTCCACGATGCGGGAATTCCTATTTCCTGCTACAAGAACAAAGTCGACAACAGAGACGGATACAGGCTCGGAACCGTCGGCCTGAGATTCACCGAATCACCGCACTTCGAGCACCCGTACATCACCACAAGTCAAGCTGAAGCGCTCGCAAAAGGCGACCTGAGACATGCCTTCTCCCACTTTGAGCACGACGTGGCGCAGCGACTCAGCGAAGCCCTGCCCTCATAACGGCCCCGGTGGCGTGGAGCACTCCACCCACCTGCCCAAGCGAAACGCACCCCCATGGCATTGAAGGAAATTGTGTACCCGTCACGTACCACCCCGTCGGAAGCCGCCCAGGAGAGCAGACCCACCCCCACCACCTCGCCCGGTGCGGGAAGCTCTCCCGGGGGCGACGGCCAGGGCAGCACGCTGGGCACTTTCGCCTGGTTCGGCCTCCTGCGCTCATCGGACGAACGGCGGGCGGGCACCGGGTCTGCGGACGTTTTCGACCGTCTCGCGAGCATGGCCGCCCCTGAGAACTGGGACGGCCCCGTGGGTGGGCACGGTTCTCTTTGCGTGCTCAAGAACTACCTGACCTGGACATTCGACCAGGCCATGGCCCAAGAGGAAGTCGTACCGAACGCCGATGGTCAGTTGTGCACCTTCAATACCGGTCTCACGACGCCGCGCCACGAGGACATCTACGGGCTCTTCACGCCGAGTTCGTTTCCCGATCGTCAGCCGTGGGTCCTGAGGGACTGGCGGCTGGGACACCAGCTGGCGACATTTCCCGAACTCCCGGGACCCCCCACGTACTCGAAGGACCCGTACGAATACTTCTTCGACTGGGATCTCCCCCTGTCATTCTCCGCCCAGACCTACGTAGACTCAATATCAGAGCTGTTCCCGGGCGCACGCCAGGAAATACCTTACGGCCTTGAGCTCGCGCTGAACGGAGCAGTGGATCGTGCCCGCGCCCAGGCGACACGGAATCCCGGAACGGCCGTCCCCATGTGGCAGCCGAAAAAAAGGGAAATAAGACTCCTGCTGCCCCTGTCCCTGGTGACACCCGGAACACCGGACGCGGCACTGGCGATATCCCGCGAAGATATGTGCTACCGCGGCGTCGCGATCCTCTCGCTGGAAAAAGCGTACAAGGCGGCACGACTTGTTACCCGCCCAAGTGCCCACTGGCTGACTGGATTCCCGCACCAAGAGAACGGACCCGCGAACCCGCGCCCAGTCGCCCCCCGATGACGCCCCCTTCTCGAAATCGGAGTCCGCGCTGGTGCGCATGTTGAACGATCTGGGGCTGGCCCTGGCGGGCCCCGATCCCACCGGGCTCGCGCACATGCTGCGTCCGGCGCACCTGGTCCGCCTCGGCCACTCGTTCCGTGTTGTCACTGCCAATGCGGCCCTCCTGCGTATGCGTAGACACGCCCGCGCGCCACCACAAGTACCTCTCAATTCATTCGGGTCACAAAGAGGAAGGCTCATGCCCGAGCAGGACGCCTTATCACCCCTCTACAACGGGAACACTAGGCTTCGACCGAAGAGGCCTGAACCACCCGCTGGACGAGGCCACGCCACCCGCGCGGCCGAGATGGCGGTGCTCTACCGGTCGGGCGGGCACTCACCGGACCGTCTGGCGGAGCTCTATGGGGAGACGGTGCCGACGGTTCGCTCGGCGCTGCGGAACGAAGGCGTGGAAGTACACGCTCATCCAGGTCCGTCACCAGACCCCATCGCAGTCACCATGGAGCTCCTGTATCACCTGGGGCTCAGCATCGACCGGGTCGGCTGGCTCTGTGGCTGCTCGTACGGGAAAGCAAGGAAGATACTGCTCGGCGCCGGCGTCGAACTCCGCAAAGGGGGCACACCGCTGGCCCAGGAGGTGGATGTTCCCCGCCTGGTAAAGCTCTACAAGAGCAGGCTGAGCATTGCCGCAACCGCCAAGGAGTGCGGGGTCTCCTACGGCACGGCGTACAACCGCCTCCACGACGCCGGCGTCCTGCGAGCGCCCCGTATCAAGCCCATACGCCCTTCAAAGCCCTTGCCCGCTTCCACTGTCGTGGACCTTCATCTGCAGGGCTACAGAAAGGAGGACATCAGACAGCTCACCGGCCGCTCCAGCAGCTTCGTCCACCGCCATCTCGCGCTAGCCGGCCTGCCAGCGCGGGTCAAGCCGGACGCACTGGGTGTCGACACTGAGACACTGACCGCCGTCTACCGGAACGTCGCCTCAAGCGCAATCACGGCAGAAATCCTGCACTTGAGCAAGGGCGCCGTGCTCGCCCGCCTCTGGGAGGCCGGGCAGGACATGCTCACCGCCCCAGACCCGGAAGCCGCACCGCTGCGCATCCCGGCACAGAGTACGTGGCAGCGTCGGCACCAGGACATACTCGCGCGAGCCGACAAGGGGCAGGGGGTCCTTTCCATCGCCACGGCCCTACGGGTCCCGGCAGCAGAAGTGTCCGAGGTCTTACGCCTATACCAGCGCAGAGAACGCACCACCGCAGAGATCCTCTATCGCCGCGGCCAGGGCGAAAGCCCCGGCGTCATTGCCATCCGGATGGGTCTGCGACTCGACCGGATCAATGACGTACTCGCCAAGTACTCCACCAGACACTCGCCTCGCCCCACGTCGCGGCCTCAACACAGCAGAGATTTCAGCACTGCGGCGGGGCGTGACTTCACGGCATGGTCGGACGGCAGGACGGCCGAAACATCGGAAGGACAGTAAATGCTGGAAAGAATCACGATGGCGCTGGAGACCCCGGACGCGACCGCGGCGGCTCACGCCCTGTGGGAGCACCGGCTGTGGGGAGACGCACGGGCGCCGCGTGAGGTCGACGTCGACTCCCGCAGTGCACGCCCGTCGCCGGACTGGATCGAGCGCTTCGCGGGCAAGGGGGACACCGTCGCCGCGTACTTCGACGAGGACGCCGAGTACCACCTCGTCATGCGCGCCGATGGATACGTCGACGCCGCCTTCGACTTCGAGGGCGGCCCGGCCGAGGTGGCCGGGCTGCTGAGTGAGCTGCCCTTCCGCGTCGCGTCGTTCAAGACACTCCATGCGCAATGGCGCACCCGTGGCCCGCTGTTCTACCGGGCGCCCGGATTCGGCGGACATCACCTCCGGCACGGCTGGGCCTGTGCCTTCCAGGGCCCCGGGCACCGCTCCCTGGTCTCCCGCCGCTGGCTGGACCAGGGCTGCTGGCGGCTGCACCGCGGACCGAACGACACCACCCTCGTGCAGTTCCACGATCTGGACCTCGACGCGTCGGCCGCACTCCAGCAGGCGAAACCGGCACACCTGCGTATGGGAATCACGGACGAGGGGGGGTACCTGCAGGAGCCGTACGTCTACGACAAGGACATCCGTGGCTTCTACGACGCGGAACGCCGGGTGCTGGAAGTCGTCGTCCTCGGACGGGCCGTATCGCCGGTCGAGATGCGCGACGCCTGCGCGGTGCGACGTGATCAGGCGCTCGGTCCTGACCAACCGGTCGACAACGTGGCCTTCGTCTTCATGGACCCCGACGAGGCACGCGCCCATCTGCCCCGGCTCTGGCCGTACGAGTTGGAGTGCTGGACCATCGTCGACGAGGCCAAGACCCGACTGGACACCGAGGAGCCGCCCGTTGGCTGGACGAGAGCGAACTCGTCGACATCGCGCTCCGATCGGTGAACTCGTCGATGTTCTCCGCTCCTATCAGCACTGGAACCGCACGAAAGCCGAGATCCTCCGGGCGCGCCAGCTAGGGGAGAGCGCCAGCGTCATCGCCATCCGTATGGGATTACGTCGCGACAGCGTCGCTGACGTGCTCGCCCGGTACCACGCGAAGCCAGACCGAAAGAAATCACTTAATGAGCAATTTTGGCACGACTCGGCACTGTGTCAATCGTTCGGACATGATCCGCATTTTTGGTGGCCACGCTCTGGCACCAGTACTAGCCCCAGAGCAGATTCCTGAGGCGGTGAAGGAAGCTAAAGCTCGCTTCACTCTGCAGGAAATCGGTGTACCGGTGAGCGTCGGGGACGTCATCGCCACCAACCTGTACGCCATGCGACCTCTTCGTGACGTGCTGGTCGGAATTACGCTACCCGCCTGGGTGCAGTCGGATAGCGTATTAGGTTTGGGTACCTTTGCCGACGGCTTTCTGTGCCTGGACGGTGATACAGGAAAAGTGCTTCTGCTGACTCGTGACCTCGAAGAATCCCCCCTCACCGTGTCGAGCAATCTCTACACGTTCGTCTGCTTGCTGGTGTGGGTTGCCCAGGCCTTGTATCAGACCAGTCAGCCCGGCACTCAAGAATTCACTGCCGTGCTAAAAGAAATCGACCCCGGGTGCGCTTTCGGACCATGGGAGAGGGCTTACGCGCGCTGAACCGTCGTCAGCCCCGTTGGCCCGCCATCGAGCAGGCCCGCGCCGCCCTCAAGCGTTCTGAACGCCGCATGACCGCTCGCCCGGGCCGCGCCGGCCCGGGCACCAACCGACAGACGAAAGGGACGAAGTCCCGTGTCCGCCCCGCCGCCCCCGCAGCTCCGCCCCCAGATCCCGCGAGTACCCACCACTTCCTCTCGGCAAGTGCGTGCGGCGACCCACCCCGTGACCGCCAACACCCCCACCTCAGCGCCGTGCGCACCAGACTGTGACGCCCCCTCCCTGCCTCCCGTCCTGGTCGGCGCGCTGATGCGCCACCACCGGACGCTCGCCGGTCTGAGCATGCAGACGGCCGCAGACATCGTCAAGACATCGGCAGGCCGCATCGGCAATCTAGAGAGGGCCCGGCTCCCACTGCCCGCCACGACCGCACGCATCCTGCTCACCGCCTACGGCACACCCATCCGCGAGACAGAGCAGGCGCACACGCTCCTGACCCCGCCCTGCCATCAGCACCGGCTCGACGACCTCAACCCCTCCCAGGTGTGGCTGGACGCGCTGGCAGCCGGATCCAAATCCGTCCTCATCTACAGCACCGGCCCGCTGCCAGCGCCCCCCTGCGCCCTCCCCGCACCCGCTGCCCCAGGCCGACGAACAGCGCCACCCCACCAGCGCCGCCCCACGGTGCTGCTCATGGCCGAGGGACTGCTGGGACAAGCGGCCACGACCAACTTGTCCCACCTCGTCCACCTCGCCGAGAACAGTGCCATCACTGTGCACCTCGTCCCGGGACAACCCGACCCCTCAATGCCAGCACTGGCCCAGTACACCCACACGGCATGGGGCTGGGACGGAAGCGCCGCCGACCAAGACGAGACACGGCTGCGTATCCGGCACACCTTCGACCGTCTCTTGGCGGGCGGTCGAGGGCCCACCGAGATCGACCGCTCGCTGATGGAGGCGTTCGAGCGGCTGAAGCACGGACTGCCCGAGATCACCGACGGCGAGATCACGATCGTCAATCTGTGTACCGAGGCTGGAGTCTCCCGCGCTTCCTCACGGCGAGCGTGCCGCCGAGGTCGCAAGCTGAAGGACACCGTGGTCACCTACACCAACCAGCTCCAGGTCCTGACCTTGCGCAACGCCGAGTTGAAGCCTCAGAACGCCACGTCTCCTCGAACGACTGCGGCAGTCCGGGAACAACGTCGCGGTCCCGCCGGCCCCGCGCCCTGTCTCGCTCAGGCCGGGCGCGTCGTCAGCCAGTTCGCGCGGCCTCAGCGGTGTGACTAGTGTGTCGCGCGCCAGGCATATGCGTCCTGCCACAGGGGGCTCGGCCCTCCCCTGAACGGGAAGCATGGACCTTTGTCCTGGCAGAACACGGTCCGGGCGAGTGGGTATGCGAGCAATCTGGTTATGCGCGAGCTGGATGAGATGGCTGCCGGCGGCCCGATTGGGGCCCGCCTGGCCGCCTGGCGCCGCCGCCGGGAACTGAGCAGGGATGACCTTGCTTCTCTCACCGGTCTGGAGCTCGATTACCTCGCCGGACTGGAGAGTGGTTGGGAGTGGGTGGACCGCCGCGGCAGACTCGCGGCACTGGCCACCGTGTTGCGGCTCGATGTCGCGGACCTGACCGGGCAGCCCTACCCGCCGTGCGGGGAGGAGCAGGCGGCGGTGCGGGCGGTCGCCTACCGCCTGCGTCGCAGTCTGGTCCGCCGACAACCGGATACGGCCCCCGGCGTGCTGCTGGAGGAGCTGGCGGAATGGACTCGGGCAGCCGCACGGGCCGATGCCGTGGGCGACGAGTATCATCTCGCGCTCGCGCTGCCGGAGCTGGTCGAGGCGGCGGACCGCGCGCTGGCCGCCGCTACGGGGCCCGGCCGGGAAGAGGCGGTGCGGCTGCGCATGGACGCGCATGTGCTGGCCGCCGGGCTGCTTCGGCGCCTGGGGTACAGGGACCTGGCGTGGATGCTGCTGCACCGGGCCCGTTCCGGCACCCGCGAGCCGGTGCCGGTGCTGGTCGAGGAGGTGCGGCTGCTGATCGACCTCGGCCTGCCGGAGTACGCCCTGGCCCGCGCCGAACGCGCCGAGGACGCCGGAGCCGGCTGGGAAGTACCGGCGCTGGCCGCCGTCGCCCATGCCATGGCCGGACATCGCCTGAAGGCCGAACAACTCCTCGTCACGGCCGCCGAACGGGTCGGCCACACACACGAGTCGGCCGTGATGATCGCAGCCCGCGCCGCCGTCGCCACCGAGCTGGGCGACGCGACCGAGGCCGCCGACCACGTACGCGCGGCGGACCATGCCGCGCTCGACGGCGCCCACCGCTCCGGTCTGCTGGTCGTCGCCGCGTCGGCCGAAGCCCGTCAGGGCCGCGCCGACGAGGCTGCCGCCCGGCTCGTCGAGGCCGACGCGGCAGCGCCGCTGCGGCTGCGGCTGGACCCCTTCGCCCGCGACCTGGTCGCCGCGCTCACCAAGCGCACCACCATTCAATGCGCAGCGGTGCAGGCTCTGGCCGAGCGGGCCGGGCTGCGGTGATGCCGGCCGTCTGGCGGGAAAGACCCCCCGGGGGCGGCAGGCTCGCCCTACGCTACGGCTGAGGCACGAGAGCGGGAGTTGAGGCGAGGGCGATGAACGAAGAGCAGGCCGTCAGGATCGGCGAGTGTCTGCGCTCGGCCCGCCGCCAGCGCGGGATGAGCCTGCGCAGCCTCGCGGGCCTGGCCGGGGTGTCGGTCGGCTACCTGTCGATGGTGGAGAACGGCCGTCGGCTGCTGGACCGCTCCAGCCTCATCACCTCCTTCGCTGAGGCGTTGCAGATCGCCCCGTCCGAACTGACCGGCCAGCCCTTCGCCCCAGTGGACCCGCACACCAGCGCGGCTCACGAGGCGATCCCCGCCCTGCGGCTGACGCTGATGGGCCTGACCATGGCCACCCCACCGGACCGCCGCCCACCGGAGATTCCTGCGGCGGTGCTGACCGAACGGGTAGCGGCCGCCAACCGGCTCTACCACGCGGCCGAATACGGCACCCTCGCCGCCGGGCTGCCGACGCTGCTGGCCGACCTGCACGCAGCCGCCGAGGCCGCCGTCGGCGCCGCCCGCCGCGAGCTGCTGAAACTGCTGGCAGATGCCTATCATCCGGCCTGCACCCTGCTGCTGAAGAACCTCGGCTACACCGACTTGGCGTTCATCGCGGTGACCCGTGCCGCCGAGACGATCGCGGAGTTGGACGACCCGGTCTACTGCGCACTGTCCGGCTTCTTCCACACCCACGTGCTGATGGCGGCCGGGAGTCCCGCCCAGGCCCTGGCCCAGGCCACCGCCGCCACCAACGCCCTCGAAGCGCACCTGACGAGCCCTGATGCCCATGCGCTGCTCGGCGAACTCCACCTGATCTCCGCCACCTCGCTGACCCAGGACCGGCAGCGACCCGGCAACACCCGCGCCCAGGATGTCCGCGGCCATCTGGCGGAGGCCGCCAAGCTGGCCGGCCGCACCGGCGAGACGCGAGCCTGGCACCTGAACTTCGGCCCCACCAACGTCGGCATCCACAAGGTGAGCCTGAACACCGACCTCGGTCTGCACGGAGTGGCCGTCACCGCCGGGGACGGGGTCCACCCCGAGACGCTGGCGCAGGCTCCGGGACGGCAGGCCGCGTTCCACGCCGACCTGGGCCGTTCGCTGGCCCACCTGCGAGGCCGGGAAGCCCAGGCGGTCGCCGCCCTGCTGACCGCCGAGGAGATCGCACCGCAGCGCATCCACGCCAACGCGCCAGTGAGAAACACCGTCGAGTTTCTTACCGACCGGCAGCTGCCCGCCCACGCAGCGCGGGACCTGCGGGGCCTGGCCCACCGCATCGGTTTGCCTCTCTGACCAGCGGCGTCTCCCTGATCCGACTGAGTACATAAGTCCGTACACGGCTGGGGACGGCCGGTACGTGACTCCTGCGGGTACGAGGGTGCCGTACGCGTCGAACGCGTGGGTCTGTACGCAACTCTCGCACCCGGGCCAGCGTTCCTCGCCGTCCGACGCTGATCCGGGCTAGGGGATCGTGGGTTCACCGTTGTGAACACCTCCGTGTGCTGGGGCTCTTACCTTCGGTCACGGTCCGGGCGACTGCCGCTCGGAGAGAGGGTGAGTCCCGCGATGTCCAGCACTGTGATGCGCCACAACTTCCAGGTGATCTCCGAGGCCGAGTACGTCCCGCTGGCCCGCCGTGAAACGGCCAAGGTCCTTGCAGACTGGGGCATGTCCGAGGAGGTCGTGGGCACCGCCTGCCTGATCATCAGCGAGCTGGTGACGAACGTGGTGCAACATGCGGCCGTGCTCTCGCCCACCGCTGCGGTCACCCTCGCTCTCGAGGAGCAGACCGCGCTGGTGCTGGCCGTCGCGGATGCCCACCCGCTCAAGCCGAAGCCACTGCCCGCCGCACACGGCCTCGGTGGCCGCGGCCTGTTCCTGGTCGACGCCCTGGTGAAGGAAATCCACGGCAGAGCCGAGGTTCTTCCGGAGGACGCCACGGGCGGCAAGCGGATCGTCATCCGTCTTCCCCTGGCTCCCGTGGCGGCCCACTCCCGCCGCTCGCCGACTGTCCGGTCACCTGCGGTGAGCGCCGCCATCGCACTGCCCCACTGACCACGAGGAGACGTCCGTGATCCCCGTCCGACCGACCGCTGGCGAGAAGGCACTGGTAGTGCTGGCCGACGGCCTGACGGTCAAACAGGCCGCCGTCGCATTCGGCATCTCTTCGAACACGGCGCAAAGCCGCTACGCCTCCGCCCGCCGCAGGGCGGGCGGAGTCCCCGGAACGCCGGGACTGGTCCACCAGCGTATGCGACCGGTTCCCTCGACCGGCCCGAAGCGGTCGACAACGCTGCTGTGGTCCATCTCCCCGGCGACCAGGATCAAACCCTCGGCGTGCCGGAGCCTGCCGGACCGGCGGCCCTCTGACTGCCGGGCCACCGCCCCCCGCTGGCGGTCCCCAGCGCATTTACCTTGACGTCGCGGCCTTGCCTCTGCTCTCAGAGCGCAGGGCGCTGAGGAACTGTTGGACGCCTTGGACTTTGCGGTGGGGCTGGAAGCCGGCTGAGAGGCTGGTGATCTGGCGCACGCAGCGCGAGGCGCCGATCTGTTGGGCAAGGATGAGCGCGTCCTGGGCAGTTGCAGCGCTATGGTCGACTTCCCCTTGGCGTAGAAGTGTCTCTGCCTCATAGGCCAGGAATACGGCACGTGTTTTGTTCCGGGCGGCGGGCAGCAGGGCCATGCCTTGGCTGATCTGACGCAGGGCGGGGCCGGTCTCGCCGAGGTCGATGAGGCATCGGCCGGAGTCGACGGCAAGGTCTGCAAGGTTGTACCAGTTGCACCATGCTGGTGGTGCGGCTACGGCCGTATCCAGTGCGTGCTCGGCTGCTTTGAGGGCGCGTCGGCAGTCGCGGGCGTCTCCGTTCATGGCGTGGGCTCGGGCCTTGCGTAGGTGGAGCAGTGAGCGGGCGGTGGGGTCCTGGGTCCGGTTGAGCGCGTGGTCGAGGACGCCGATCGCTGGTGCGGCTTGGTCAAGCCAGATGCTCTGGTAGGCGAAATCGGCTAAAACGCCTGCACCTCTGTCCGTATCGCCAGCCTGATGGGCTGCGTGCAGGGCGGCACTCCAGTAGTGGCCGGCCGCGGTGTGATCTTCGTGGTCGAAGCGGTGCCAGCCGATGGTCTGGGCGAGTGAGGAGGCCAGCACGTGCAGCCGGGAGCCGGTTGCCCCGTCGTACCGGCCGTTCTCAAGCCATCCGACGACGGTGTCGTAGTAGCTGTCGAGGAGTTGGGTCGTGTGCTGGCGGTCCGCGGTGGCCAGGCTGGTGAGGTGCTGGGCACTGTGTTCCAGCCAGGTGACGAGCTCTGGGGCGAGTGCCTGACCGTCGGCGGCCGAGGCGCCCAGGGCGGGATCGAGAGCCGCCCACTGCTGGGCGAGGGTCGTGAGTGCGGCTGGTGCAATTCCAAGGAGCGTACGGCGGCTGATCATGGTGCGACGTTGGGCCTCTCTAAGAGCGGTGACCGTCGCCCCTGTGCCCAGAGGGACGGGCGCCTCGCTTCCAGGCAGCCAGTACGGCCAGCCCAGTGCGGTCACGAGATCGGAGTCGATGCCGAAGACGTCGGCGATCAGCAGCTGATACCAGAGAGTCGGCGCATGGGCCCCTGGCCGTTCCCACACGGAGACCTGCTGCTTTGTTGTGCCAGCCCTCCGGTTTCGGCGGCGCGCCGCTTTCTTGATGCCTTCGGCGAGGTCGGCCTGCGACAGGTCGTACAGGGAGCGGGCTATGGCGAGCGGGTGCTGGGGGAACGCGTCCACCTCTCCATCTCAGCACCCGAAGGGCTGGGACGGGGCCGGATTCCGGCATCTGCATGACCCCTGCATGACCCTCAAACACTAGTACTGCAACGGTGCTTGCCGTGACTGATGGCCAGGTCGGTCGTTGGTGTGGTTGTGGGTGGGGACCTTGCTGATGTCAGGTTGTGGGCGAG